>JACDGF010000254.1 GCA_013815405.1 Caulobacteraceae bacterium
AAATCGATGTCATAACCCGAGACGAACTGATCGCGGCCGACGATCTCCGACAGAGGCCGCTGGGGCTGCATGGCGCGCATCAGCCGGAAATAGTGCTCGGCGTGCTGCAGGTGGTTTTCCGCCAGCACCCGGTCGCCGGCGGTGTGGGCGTCGCGGGCGAGCTGCTGGTATTTCTCATAGACGTGCTGGGCCGCGCCGCGGACCTTGACCCCCTCGGGGCCGTTGGAATCGAAGGCGCGGTTGGTGTTGTGCTGGGGCTTGCCGCCGCCACTGCCGCCGCCGCTGTTGCGGCTGCGTCCGCGTTGGCGCTTCATACCTTTGAAATCTCTCATGTTTCTTCTTGTGACCTGTTGCGCGAGTCGCCGTCGTCCCAATGGTCGTGAACCGCGGGCGCGTCGCGGTTGACGTGGGCCACGGCCTCGATCGACGTTAAGGGGCTCGAGACCGTTTGGTTCCCGTCTCCGCCATCGGGCCAGGGCGCGCGCGTTCGCGAGGGATTCGTCGACCGCCCGCCCGGACAGGCCTTGGCGCGAAAGCCCTGACGGGACTTAAGGCGCCTGGATGCGCGTGACCCGGTGGTTTAGGTGAAGACGGTGAGCCTTCTAGGCGCTGGCCGCCGATTGTCCAAGCGGTTTCTTGGCGCCGGTGACCACGCGTTCGCGGCCGGCCAGATCCTCGATCGTCCGCAGGTCCCCCGCGCCGGCGGCCTCGAACAGCGATTCGACGGCCGCGCGTTGGCCGATCCCGATCTCCACCGCGAACCGTCCGCCGCCCCGCAGAACGCGCAGGATCTGGGGCGCGAGGGCCCGAACGGCCTCCAGGCCGTCGGCGCCCCCGTCCAGGGCCACGCGCGGTTCGTGATCCCGCACCTCGGGGGCCAGATCCGAAATCTCGGCGGTGGGGATGTAGGGCGGGTTGGCGACCACCAGGTCGAAGCTCTCGTCCCCCAGGCCGGCGGTCCAGTCGCCGCGCAGCAGGGACGCGCGGGCGGCGAGGCCCAGGTTGGCGGCGTTTTCCCGCGCCACCGCCAGGGCCTCCTCTGAAACATCGATTCCCAGGCCAATCGCGCGCGGCCGTTCGGCCAGGATGGCCAGCAGGATCGCCCCCGATCCCACCCCCAGGTCGAGGACCGAAAACCTCTGGTCCTCAGCGAAATCGGGCAGGACCGCGTCCAGTATGGTCTCGGTGTCGGGCCTGGGCGTGAGCACGTCCGCGGTCACCCGCAGCATGATCTTCCAAAAACCCTTGACCCCCAGGATGTGGCTGATCGGTTCACGCGCCTCGCGCCGGGCGAGATAGGCCTCCAAGGTCGCCGCCTGGTCGTCTTCCAGGGTCCGGTGGGGGTCGGCGATGATCTGAGAGCGGCTGACCCCGGCGGCCGCCTCCAGCAGGAGGCGCGCCTCGATCACCGGGCTGTCGACGCCCGCCACGTCCAGCCGGCGCCCGGCCGCCGTCCAGGCCGAGACCAGCGTCGCCACCGCGTTTAGACCAACGCTCCGTGGCAATGCTTGAACTTGCGGCCTGATCCGCACGGGCAGGGGGCGTTGCGCCCGGTTCGCTCGAAGCCCTCGGGGAGGGCGGCGAGCGGCAGGGCCGCGCGCTCCATGGCCGAGCCGGCGCCGAGCGCCGCGCCCGCCATCTCCAGGGCCCGTTCGTTTTCGCCGGTCAGGGGGTCGACGTGGACCTCGAACATCGCCGGAGGCGCGGGTTCGGGCTCGGCGAACTGGATTTCCACCGTCATCAGCCAGCGGGTGACGTTCTGGCGCAGATCGCCGATAAGGGTCTCGAACAGGGAAAAGGCTTCGGTCTTGTACTCATTGAGCGGATCGCGCTGACCATAGCCGCGCAGGCCGATGACGTTGCGCAGGTGATCCAGGTGCATGAGATGCTCCCGCCACTGCATATCGACCATCTGCAACAGGAAGTTCTTTTCCAGATGGCGCGTCTGCTCGGGGGAGATCATCGCCTCGCGCTCGGCGGCCCGGGCGTCGGCGGCGGCGCGCAGGCGCTCGTCGATCTCTTCGTTGGCGATGCCCTCCTCCGCCGCCCAGTCCCGGATCGGAAGATCGAGGCCGAGGAGCGACTTCACCCGCTCGCTTAGTCCGTCCACGTCCCATTGGTCGGCGTAGGCCCTGGGCGGCAAATGGCGCGCGACCAGGTCGTCGATCGTGTCATGGCGCATCTCGGCGACGATCAAGGAGAGGTCGGAGGATTCCATGAACTCGTGGCGTTGCTCGAAAACGGCCTTGCGCTGGTCGTTGACCACGTCGTCGTACTTGAGCAGATTCTTGCGCATCTCGTAGTTGCGCTGCTCCACCCGCTTCTGGGCCGTGGCGATGGCGCTGTTGAGCCATTTGTGGGTGATCGCCTCGCCTTCCTCGACGCCGAAGGTGCGCATGATCGCGTCCAGCCGCTCGCCGGCGAAGATGCGCAGCAGATCGTCCTCGCACGACAGGAAGAACTTGGAGCGGCCGGGGTCGCCCTGGCGGCCGGTCCGCCCGCGCAGCTGATTGTCGATCCGCCGGCTCTCGTGGCGCTCGGTGCCCAGGACGAAGAGTCCCCCGGCCGCCAGGGCGTGGGCCCGCTTGCCCTCGATCTCCCCTTCGACCCGGCCGCGTTCCTCCCGTTCGGCCTCGAGCGTCGGCTCGATCCCCAGGCCGGCCTGTTCGGCCCGCCACCTCGCCAGGCGCATGTCGAGGTTCCCGCCCAGCTGGATGTCGGTGCCCCGGCCGGCCATGTTGGTGGCGATGGTCACCGTTCCGGGCACCCCGGCCTCGGCGACGATGAAGGCTTCCTGCTCATGATAGCGGGCGTTGAGCACGCTGTGGGGCAGGCCGACCACCGTCTTGCCCTCGCTCTCCCATTTGTGCGCCTTGAGCATCTCCGAGAGGTGTTCGGACTTTTCGATCGACACCGTGCCCACCAGGACCGGCTGGCCGCGACGATGGCAGTCCTCGATCTGGGCGATGATCGCCAGGTTCTTCTCGGCGGCGGTGCGATAGACCTCGTCGTCCTCGTCGTGGCGCATGACCGGCCGGTTGGTCGGGATCTCGGCCACGTCCATCTTGTAGATGTCGAGGAACTCCTGGGCCTCGGTGGCGGCCGTGCCGGTCATGCCGGAGAGCTTCTGGTAGAGGCGGAAATAGTTCTGGATGGTCACCGAGGCCAGGGTCTGGTTCTCGGGCTGGATCTCGGCGCCTTCCTTGGCCTCGATCGCCTGGTGCAGGCCCTCACTCAGCCGCCGGCCGTGCATCATCCGCCCGGTGAACTCGTCGATCAGCATCACTTCGTCGTCGCGCACGATGTAGTCGCGGTCGCGCTGGTAGAGGACGTTGGCGCGCAGGGCCTGGTTGACGTGGTGGACCACGGAGATGTTGGCCGGGTCGTAGAGGCCGGCCGAGCCGTCGGCGAGGTGGCCGGCGGCCTCCAGGGTCTCCTCGATGGTCTCCGAACCGAATTCGGTGAGCAGGGCCTGCTTCTGCTTCTCGTCGTGGTCGAAGGTCGCCGGATCCTTGATCATCTCCTTAACCAGAAGGTCGATCGTGCGGTAGAAATCCGAGCGGTCCTCGGTCGGCCCCGAAATGATCAGGGGGGTGCGGGCCTCGTCGATCAGGATCGAGTCGACCTCGTCGACGATGGCGAAGTGGTGGCCGCGCTGGACCATCTCCGAGGCGTCATAGACCAGGTTGTCGCGCAGATAGTCGAAGCCGAACTCGTTGTTGGTGCCATAGGTGATGTCCGAGCCGTAGGCCTTCTGGCGCTCCCCCTGGGAGAGCCCGTTGACGATCACCCCCACCTCCAGGCCGAGGAAGCGGTAGATCCGGCCCATCCATTCGGCGTCGCGGCTGGCCAGATAGTCGTTGACCGTGATCAGGTGCACGCCCCGGCCGGCCAGGGCGTTGAGATAGACCGGCAGGGTGGCCACCAGGGTCTTGCCTTCCCCGGTCCGCATCTCGGCGATGCCGCCCTTGTGCAGCACCATGCCGCCGACCATCTGGACGTCGTAGTGCCGCTGGCCCAGGGTGCGCCGGGCCGCCTCGCGGACCACCGCGAAAGCTTCGTTCAGCAGATCCTCCAAAGTCTCGCCGGCGGCGAAGCGCGCCTTGAATTCCGCGGTCTTGGCCCGCAGGGCGTCGTCGGACAGGGCGGAAACCCGCGGCTCCAGGGCGTTGATCGCGGCGACCTTGGCCAGCAACGCCTTGACCTTGCGGTCGTTGGAAGAGCCAAACAGCTTTTTGAGATCGAGCATCGGTGGGGGAACATCCGGTTTGGGCCTGCCGCGCGGCGGAACCGCGCCTGGCCTGACGGACCCCTGGCGGCTGAAAACGGCCACGCCCACGGCGCGCGGGAGACTTAGGGAGCGGGCGCCGAGGTGTCAACGCGGCGC
>JACDGF010000255.1 GCA_013815405.1 Caulobacteraceae bacterium
GTCCTGCCCAGGGCGGTGATGCGCGGCGGGCAATTCGCGCCGTTCCGGACCGGCAGCTACGACTCGGCCCGCATCACCTGGGACGAGGCCTGGGACCTGGACGCCGTCGAGCCCCTGTTTCCCGTCCCCGCCTGCGTTCTCTTCGGCCGGCGCCGGGCGGTGGGCAAGGCCACGCCCGAACGCATGATCCGCTACGCCGGCCATCTGCCGATGCGTGACGCCTCCGAGGCGATGGCGGACGAACGACTGACGGTAACCGCGAGCGACGCGCCCCCGCCCGCCCGCCTCGACGCCGGCGAACGGCGCTCCGAGTTCCAGGCCATGTTCCGCCAGGGGGCGACGCTGGTTCCCCGGATGTTGTGCCTGGTGGAGCGCAAGACGCGTGGCCGCCTGGGATCGTCCGCCGCCGCGCCGCTGGTGGCGAGCCGCCGGACCTCCTTGGAGAAGCGGCCGTGGAAGGACCTGCCGGCGATCGAACACGCCGTCGAAGCCGAGTTCCTGCGCCCGGTGTATCAGGGCGAGAGCATCCTGCCTTTCCGCGTCTGGCGCGCCTTCGAGGGCGTCATTCCGGTCAGCGCGAACGGCGCGATGATCGACGCCAAGGCCGCCGGCGATCTGGGCCTCGCGGGCCTGGGCGCCTGGATGCGCAGCGCCGAGCCTGCATGGAAGCGCTCCAGCGCCGACACCATGAGCCTGATCGATCGCTGGAACTACCACAACGAACTCGGCGCTCAGTTCCCGCTCCCTGCGCTGAGGGTGGTCTACGCCAAGGCGGGAACGCATCCGGCCGCCTGCCTCCTGCGCGATGAGAAGGGTGTCGTCGACCACATGCTGTACTGGGCGCGGCCCGACAGCGAGGAGGAGGCCTATTATCTCATCGCCATTCTCAACGCCGAGGAGGCGCGCCGCCGGGTGGCGGCCCTGCAGGCTCGCGGCCTGTTCGGCGCCCGCCACTTCGACAAGGTGATGTTCACCCTGGCCATCCCGCGCTTTTCCGCCGCTTCGGCGCTCCACGCGGACCTGGCCGCCGCCGGCCGCGAGGCCGAAAGCCTGGCCGCCGAATTCGCGATCCCAGAAGCCACCCCCTTCGCCCGCGCCCGCCGCCGGGTCCGCGACGGCCTGCGCGCGCACGGCGTCTCGGGCCGTATCGACGCGTTGGTCGCGCGGCTGCTGGACGGGTGAAGCGCGGCGGTCCGCCTCCAAGGGAGGGAGGAAGGCGCCTGCTCAGAAAACCGCATACCCCCCGTCGATGACGAAGCTGTCGCCGGAGTGGTAGCGGGAAGCGTCGGAGGCGAGGTAGACGGCGATCCCGCCGAAATCTTCCGGCTCGCCCCAGCGGCGCATCGGGACGCGGGGAAGAACCTTCTGGGCGAAGGCCGGGGAAGCCTGGGCGCCGGCGGTCATGTCGGTGGCGATCCAGCCGGGCAGGATGGCGTTGGCGCGCACCCCGAAGCGGGCGTGCTCCACGGCGATCGACTTCATCATCGCGATCACCCCGCCCTTGGTCGCGGCATAGGCCTCATTGCGCGCCGCCCCCTCGATGCCGGCGAGGGAGGCGGTGACCACGATCGAGCCGCCCGGATCCCCGGCCTTGGCGCGCTCGACCATATGGCGGCAGGCTTCGCGGCAGGTGAAGAAGGCCCCTTCGAGATTGACCGACATCACCTTGCGCCACAGGTCGGCGCCCATCTCGGAAAAGGATTTCGCCCCGCCCCCGATCCCGGCGTTGGCGAACACCGCATCGATCCGGCCGAGGGCCGCGGCCGCCTCGGCAATAGCGGCGACCACCGCCGCCTCGTCGGCGACGTCCACCCGCTGGGCCAGCACCCGCACGCCGAGCCTGTCCAGCTCACCCTCCGCGGCCAGGTTGCGCGCGGCGTCCGTGCCCCAGATCACCACGTCGGCGCCGGCCTGGGCGAGGGCCCGGGCCATCCCCAGCCCGATGCCGCGATTGCCGCCGGTGACCAGGGCCACCTTTCCCTTCAGATCGAACGGCGCATAGGCCATGAGGGTCTCCTCCGTCGGCTAGAACAGGACCCGGGGGTTCATGATCCGCCCCGGGTCCAGGGCCGCGCGCACGGCGCGCAGGGCCGCCACCTCCACCGGGCTCTTATAGGCCAAGGCCTCGGCGGTCTTCATGGTTCCCAGGCCATGCTCGGCGCTGATCGAGCCGCCCAGGAAGACGACCAGGTCGTGGACGATCCGCGCGCCGGCGTCGCGCCCGGCGAGGTGGGCCGCCGGGTCGCCGCCGATGGGGCCCAGGACATCGTAGTGGATGTTGCCGTCGCCGACATGGCCGAAGGCGTCGATCCGCGCCCCGGCGAACCGCTCCGCTAGCCTGCGCCCGGCCGCCTCGATGAAATCGCCGATGCGCGAGATCGGGACCGAGACGTCGTGCTTCCAGGCCGGCCCCTCGGGCTTCTGGGCGGCGGACTGGCCTTCGCGGAGGGCCCAGAACGCCTTGGCCTGGGTCTCGTTCTGGGCCAGGGACGCGTCGGTGATCAGCCCGTCGGCCAAGGCCCCGGCCAACAGGCGCTCCAGGGCCGCCTCGGCGGCGCCCGCCAGCGGCTCGGCGGTCTCGATCAGGACATAC
The DNA here is from genome assembly GCA_013815405.1 of Caulobacteraceae bacterium. Lineage (GTDB taxonomy): Bacteria > Pseudomonadota > Alphaproteobacteria > Caulobacterales > Caulobacteraceae > Acaudatibacter. The sequence continues at coordinate 2,594 of JACDGF010000255.1, forward strand.
CAGGGCGGCCGGCTTTCCAGGGGCTCGCGGACGCCGGGCAGATGGCGCACGGCCAGCTCGACGCCCAGGCGGCCGATGATCTCGAACGCCTCCACCGCCCCGCCGGTCTCGGCCTTGGCCCGGGCGAGCAGCGCGATGGCGTCCGTTGGCGATCCCACGCCCGCGAAGGCGACGGCGCGGGAGGCGGGACGCGGGAAAAGCTTCAGGGTCGCGGCGGTGACCACGCCCAGGGTCCCCTCCGCCCCGATCAGGAGCTGCTTGAGGTCATAGCCGGTATTGTCCTTGCGCAGGCGTTTGAGGCCATTCCAGACCGCGCCGTCCGGCATCACCGCCTCGATCCCCAAAACCAGGGCGCGCATGGTCCCGTACCGCAGCACCGCCGTCCCGCCGGCGTTGGTGGAGATCAGGCCGCCGACCGTGGCCGAGCCCTCCGAAGCCAGGCTCAGGGGAAAGCGGCGCCCGGCCGCCGCCGCCGCCTCGTGCACCGCCGCCAGGGTCACCCCCGCCTCCACCGTCAGGGCATCATCGAGCACATCGACCTCGCGCACGCCGGCGAGCCGCTCGGTGGAGAGCAGGATCTCGCCATCGGGGATCTGGCCGCCGACCAGGCCGGTATTGCCGCCCTGAGGGGTGATCGCGACCCCCGCCGCGGCGCAGATCGCCACCACCGCCGCGACCTGGGCGGTGTTTCCAGGAAGGGCCAGCAGCGGTGTCCGTCCGCTCCAGCGGTCGCGCCATTCCACCAGCTTGGGCGCCAACCGCTCCCCATCCTGGCTCCAGCCGCCCTCCCCCAGGGCCGTCTTGAGGCGGACGAGCACATCGTCGGGAACCGGCGGAATCATGCGATTATCATAAGGCGCCGGCGGCGCGGCGCAGCCGATCGTTGATCGCTTCGCCCAGGCCTTCCTCGGAAATCGGAGCGACGGCGATGGCCGCGGGCCCGAGCACGTCGGCCGCGCGCAGATGGGCGAAGAGATTGGCGGCGGCCTCGGCCAGATCGCCCGCCCGGCTCAGATTGAACACAAGAGGCCCCTCCGCGGCCGGGCCGAAGGCCAGGAACGCCTCGCCGGGCGCCGGTCCGGAGGCGTCCAGGCGCAGGGGCGCGGCGGGCGCATAGTGACGGGTCAGGCGTCCGGGAGACCGGCGCGCGTCCAGGTCCGCTTCGGCCAGGGGACCGATCAGGGCCTCGATCCGCGCACGGGTCACCGCCCCCGGCCGCAGGAGTCTCGCCGGCCCGTCCAGCAGGGCGACGACCGTGGATTCCAGCCCCAGAGCGCAGGGGCCGCCGTCGAGGGCCGCGGCGGCGACCGCCCCGGTCTCGGCCATGGCGTGGGCGAAGGTGGTCGGGCTGGGCCGCCCCGAGCGATTGGCCGAAGGGGCGACGACGGGGCCGCCGAAGCCCTCCAGCACCGCGCGCGCCACCGGATGAGCCGGAACCCGGACCGCCACCGTGTCCAACCCCGCCCGCGCCAGATCGCGGACGCCGGAGTCTCTTTGCGCCGGCGCCACCAATGTCAGCGCGCCCGGCCAGAACGCCTCGGCGAGGCTTCGCGCCCTTTCGTCCAGCCGCGCGACGGCGGTCGCGGCCTTCACATCGAAGACATGCGCGATCAGCGGATTGAACCTCGGCCGCCCCTTGGCCGCGTAGAGCGCCGCCACCGCCCCCGCGTTCCCCGCGTCGGCGGCCAGCCCATAGACCGTCTCGGTCGGCAGGATGATCAGGCGACCGTCTTTCAAGGCCTGAATGGCTGGGTCGAGGGCGTTCACGGCCACGCCGATGGCCCCCATCCC
>JACDGF010000256.1 GCA_013815405.1 Caulobacteraceae bacterium
ATCGTGAGCGCCGCGCCGGCGCGGCGCTGCTCCAGGGTCTCACCCACGCAGACGATCGGCTCCAGACCGGCGCGCAAGGCGGCGGCGACCTTGGCCGCCACGGCCGTGTCGCTCTCGCCATGGCCCGCCCGGCGCTCGGAGTGCCCCAGGATCACCAGGCGCGCCCCGGCGTCGGCCAGCATCTCGGCGGAAAGATCGCCGGTGAAGGCGCCGGCTGGCTCGGCGCGGCAGTCCTGGGCCCCGACGAGGATCGTCGAGCCGGCCAGGAGGCCGGCCATGCGATGGATCAGGGTCGCCGGCGGGCAGAGGGCGACGCGCGCGGCCGGCGGCTTGGCGTCGACGCCCGCGGCCAGCGCCCGCGCCTCGGCCAGGGACGTCTCCAGGCCATGCATCTTCCAGTTTCCGGCGATCAGGGGGCGGGGAGCGGTCAAGGCGTATCCAGGTGGTTGGCGGTCGACCTCGCCCCCCTAAGGCGCCCGAAGACCGATGTCACCCGCGCTTGCGGCGGGCAAGGCCCCTCCCCTATACCGCCCTTTTGCGAGCGCCCGGCGCCCGCGTCCCAATGGCTTGCTCATTCATGACCGGCTCCCTGCGCTCCACGGCCAGAAATCCCGTCGCCATCGCGCTGATGGGATTACTGGTCCTGGTGTTCCTGATCCTGGGCGTCGGCGGCGGGGGCCGGTTTCCCGATGCGTTCCGCGCCAGCCATGCCGACGCGGTGGTGGCCGCCGGCGGCCATGCGACCAGCACACGCGACTTCAAACGCATCTTCGACAATCAGAAGCAGCAACTCGAGCAGCAATCGGGCCAGCCCGTCCCGGCCGAACTGTTGGTGCGTGACGGCTTCGACCAGCAGCTCCTGAACCAACTCGCCCTGGACGAGGCGGAGGTGGAAATGCTCGCGCGCGCTGGCGTCGTTCCCGCCCCCGCCCTGGTGGACGGGGAGATCCGCAAACTGCCCTTCGCCTTCGATCGCGTGACCGGCAAGTTCAGCGAGAGGCAGTTCACCCAATTCCTCGCCAACCAGGGCCTCACGCCGCGCCAGGCGCAGGCGGAACTCGGCGATGAACTGGCGCTGCGGCATTTCACCTCCGCGGTCGAGGCCGGTTTTCGCGCGCCGCGCCTCTACGCCGCCCTGAACGCCATCGCCGGCCTGGAAAATCGCGACGTCAGCTATTTCGCCCTCGATCCCCACATCGTGCCACAGCCTCCGGCGCCCACCGACGCCGACCTGATGGCGTTCATGAAGGAACACGCGGCCCAGCTGACCTTGCCCGAACGGCGGGTGATCACGGTGGCGCGATTTTCCGCCAAGGCCCTGGAACCCGCCGTGGCGATCGATCCCGCCGCGGTCGCCAAGGAATTCGCCTTCCAGAAGGATTCCCTTTCCACGCCGGAGAAACGAACCCTGGTCCAGATTCCGGTCAAGACGCCGGCGCAGGGCGCGCTGGCGGCCACACGGCTGGCCAGGGGCGAGGATCCGAACCTCATCGCCAAGGGGTTCGGCGTCGAGCCGATCCGCTACGCCGATCAGCCGCAATCCGCGGTCGCCGACCGGAAGCTGGCGTCGGCCGCCTTCGCCTTGCCCCAGGGCCAGGTCAGCGGGCCGATTCAGGGCGACCTGGGCATGGCGGTGGTGAAAGTGGTCAAGGTAACGCACGGGCAGGCCGCGACGCTCGAGACCGCGCGCCCGAAGATCGAGGCGGGATTGCGCGCCAAAGCCGCCCAGAACCAGGCCTATGAGCTCAGCCAGAAATTCGACGACGCCCGGCAGGCCGGCGCCAGCGTGGCCGACGCCGCCCGCAAGGCCGGGGTGACCCCGATCACCGTGGGCCCGGTAACCGCCCAGGGCCTGGACAGCGACGGCAAGCCCACGCCGGCGCTCGCCGACAAGATCCTCAAGGCCGCGTTCGCCGCGGCCGCGGGGGAGGAAACCGACCTGGCGGACGCCGGGCCGGGCGAATATTTCGCCCTGCGGGTCGAGCGCGTCATTCCTCCCGCCCTGCCGCCGCTGGCCGACAAGCGCGCCGAGCTCGCCAAGGCCTACGCGACCCAGAAGTACCTGCTCGCCCTCAAGGCGAAGGCCGAAGACCTGATGGGTCAGATCCGCAAGGGCGCGAGCATCGACCAAGTCGCCGCCCAGGCCGGCGGCAAGGTGGTGCGCCAAGTGGGCATGCAACGCGTCCAGGCCCAGCAATACAAGGATTTGGGCCGAGATTTCCTGCAGGGCGTCTTCGCCGGCAAGCCGGGGGATGTGTTCGCCGCCGCCGCCCCCTCGGGCGTGTTCATCGCCAAGCTGGAGGCGGTGCGGCCGGGCGACGTGACGGCCATGGCGCGCGTCACCGAAGCGATCCGCGGCCGCCTCTCGGAGGACTATCTGCGCGACCTTCTCACCTCGGTGAAGACCGCGGCCCGCCAGTCGGTCAAGGTCGACGTCAACCTCCCCCTGGCGAGGCAAGCTCTGGGCATCGACCCGGCGGTTCTCGCCAAGTCCGGGGCCAAGGGCGCCGGCAAGGCGAAGTGACCTTAGAGCCGCCGTACGAAACGTTTGAGCATACCTATTCCAACGGCCGCGCCCAGGTCGTCTGGACACGGTTGATCGACGATCTGGAGACACCCGTCTCCGCCTTTCTCAAGATCGCCCTCGGCCGCCCCTACGCCTTCTTGTTCGAATCGGTGGAGGGCGGCGCCTGGCGGGGGCGCTATTCCATCATCGCCATGGCGCCGGACCTGGTCTGGCGATGCCGCGGGGACGTCGCGGAGATCGCCGAGGGCGAAGCGATCGCGGCGGGAGAATTCACGGTTCAGCCAACCGGCGCCCTCGACTCCCTGCGCGATCTGGTCGCGCGCACGCGCCTGGACCTCCCCGCCGGCCTGCCCCCTATGGCGGCGGGCCTTTTCGGCGCCCTTGGCTACGACATGGTGCGGCTCGTCGAGCGCCTTCCAGGCGTGAACCGCGACCCGCTGGGCCTGCCCGACGCGGTGATGATCCGGCCCGCCATCGTCGCCATCTTCGACGCCATCGCCCAGGAGATCGTCCTGGTGACCACCGCGCGGCCGGACGGCTCGACGGCGAGCGCCGCCTACGATCGCGCTCGCGAACGCCTCGATGCGGTTATCGCCGGCCTCGCCCGCCCCTTGCCCGCCCCGCGCGGCCATGCGGCGCCTGAAGCGAGCGACCTCGCCTCGCCGACCAGCCGCGCGGCTTACCGGGAAATGGTGGAGCGCGCCAAGGCCTATATCCGCGCCGGCGACATCTTCCAGGTCGTGCCCAGCCACCGTTTCTCGGGGCCATTTTTGCTGGATCCCTTCGCCCTTTACCGCTCCCTGCGGCGAACCAACCCCTCGCCCTTCCTCTACTATCTGAACTTCCCGGGCTTCCAGCTCATCGGCTCGTCCCCTGAGATCCTGGTCAGGCTGCGGGACGGAAAGATCACCATCCGGCCGATCGCCGGCACGCGGCCACGGGGGGCCAATCCGACCGAAGACGCCGGCCTCGAGGCCGAACTACTCGCCGACGAGAAGGAGCGCGCCGAACACCTGATGCTGCTGGACCTGGGCCGCAACGATGTCGGCCGCGTCGCCATGCTGCGCGAAGCGGGGCGAAACGCTCCCAGGATCCCGCCCGGCCGCGCCGCGGTCAGGGTCACCGAAAGCTTCGTCGTCGAGCGCTTCAGCCACGTCATGCACATCGTCTCCAACGTCGAGGGCGACGCGCCCGAGGGGCTGGACCCGGTGGACGTGCTGATGGCGGCCCTGCCCGCCGGCACCCTTTCGGGCGCGCCCAAGGTTCGCGCCATGCAGATCATCGACGAGCTGGAGAGCGTCAAACGCGGGATCGCCTATGCCGGGGCGGTGGGGTATTTCGGCGCCGACGGCTCGGTGGACACCTGCATCGTGCTGCGCACCGGGCTGATAACGGACGGCGTCCTCCACGTCCAGGCCGGCGGCGGGGTGGTGGCCGACAGCGACCCGGACGCCGAATACGAGGAGACCCTCCACAAGGCCGCCGCCCTGCGCCGCGCCGCCGAGGAGGCGTGGCGGTTTGCGTGAGGGGCAGAGATCGGGTGAAGACCTTCTGTTGTGCCCGCCGGCATGTTGTCCGCCCATCGGAAACGATCCCTCGGAGCGCGGGGCTTCCAGCCCATAGGCGCTCCGGATAGGGGCCATCACCCCGATTTCCCTTCAAAGGGCGCGCGGCGGCTTGGCGCGAACCCCCCCGCCGCCTAGAACGCCGCGATGATCCTGGTCATCGATAACTACGACAGCTTCACCTATAACCTCGTCCACCTCGTCAATGAGCTGGGCGCGGGGACGCGGGTCTATCGCAACGACGCCATCGACGTGGCCGGCGCGCTGGGGCTCCGACC
>JACDGF010000257.1 GCA_013815405.1 Caulobacteraceae bacterium
GTGACCGGCCTGGTGATTCGCCGCGCGGTCGCCACCGACGCCGAGGCGCTGGCCGCAATCGGCGCGGCGACGTTCGGCGAGGCGTTCGGGCGCCTCTATCCGAGGCGGGACCTGGAGGCGTTCGTCGCCGCCGAACACTCCGTGGGCCGGGCGCGGCGGGATCTGGCGGATCCGGGGTGCGCGGCGTGGCTCGTGGAGGCGGACGGGCGGGCGGTGGGGTTGGCCGTGGCCTGCCCCTGCGGCCTGCCGCACCCGGAGGTGACGGCGGCGTGCGGCGAGATCAAGCGGCTCTATGTGCTTAACGCCTGGCAAGGCGGTGGGACGGGGTCGCGGCTGCTTGAAGCGGCGCTGGCGTGGCTGGAGCGGGAGGGGCCCAGGCTGATCTGGTTGTCGGTATTTTCCGAAAACGTGGCGGCCCAGAGGCTCTACGCCCGGTTCGGTTTCGAAAAGGTGGGGAACTACCACTTCGCGGTCGGCGACAGCCGCGACCCGGAGTTCATCCTGCGCCGGGGCTGACCGCCCCCTGGACAGGCGCGCGCCGCGACCCCATGCTCTGAACCGATGTTCATGCGCTTCTTCACCGAACTCCGCTCCGCCAAGGTGCCGGTGACCTTGAAGGAATACCTCATGCTCATGGAGGGCATGGACAAGGGCGTGATCGAGCGGCGGGTGGAGGACTTCTATTACCTCTCGCGCGCCGCCCTGGTGAAGGATGAGCGGCACCTGGACCGCTTCGACGTGGTCTTCGGCCATGTGTTCAAGGGCCTGGAGCTGGTGACCCTGGAGCAGGCCCGGGACATCCCGGCCGAGTGGCTGAAACGCCTGACCGAAAGCTTCCTCACCGAGGCGGAGAAGAAAGAGATCGAGGCCATGGGCGGCTTCGACAAGCTGATGGAGATGCTGGCCGAGCGGATGAAGCAGGGCCGCGGCGAGGCGGGCGAGGACGGGGACGAGAACACCCGCGGCGCCGGGCGCAATTTCCCGATCGGGGCCGACGGCTACCACCCCGAGGGCGTGCGCATCGGCCAGGACAAGGGCCGTCACGGCCGGGCGATCAAGGTGTGGGACAAGCGCGAGTACAAGAACCTCGACGACACCGTCGAGCTGGGCACCCGCAACATCAAGATCGCGCTTCGCCGCCTGCGCAAGTTCGCCCGCCAGGGCGCGCCGGACGAGCTGGACATGAAGGGCACGATCAAGGAGACGGCCAACCACGGCTATCTGGATCTCGTGATGCGCCCCGAGCGGCGCAACACGGTCAAGGTGCTGATCTTCTTCGACATCGGCGGATCGATGGATAGCCACATCAGGGTCTGCGAGGAGCTGTTCAGCGCCGCGCGCACCGAATTCAAGACCATGGAGTTCTTCTACTTCCACAACTGCCTCTATGAGGGGGTGTGGAAGGACAACCGCCGGCGCCATACCGAAAAGATCGACACCTGGGACCTGATTCATAAGTACGGCCGCGACTACAAGCTCATCTTCGTCGGCGACGCCACCATGAGCCCCTATGAGATCACCTATCCGGGCGGCTCGGTGGAGCACTGGAACGAGGAGCCTGGCGCGGTGTGGATGGACCGCGTCGCCTCGACCTGGGACAGCGTCGCCTGGCTCAACCCCACTCCGATGCGCCACTGGACCCACACCCCCTCGATCGGCGTGATGCGCCAGCTGCTGCACGACCGGATGTTCCCCCTGACCATCCAGGGGCTCGACCTCGCGATGCGGGAGCTGGTGCGGTAGGGGGCGGGCGCCGACGTGCAGGCGTGAAGACCACGCGCTATTTCGAAGAACAGGTGATGCGCAAGCGCCCCTATATCAATCGCGCCTGGTGCATCGACGCGATCGCCGCGCCGCTCCGCAGGACGGTCCAGGATGACGGCCGCATTCGCCATTGGGCGGAGATCATCGACACCCGGGACGGCAAACGGCGTATATTGCGGGTGGTGACCCTCGATGACGGGTCAACCGTTCACAACGCGTTCTTCGATCGAGATTTCGTCAGGGACAGGCCATGAAGCTGCACTATTACGCCGAGACCGACAGCCTCTATATCGAGCTCAAGACCGGCCCCGGCGCGGAAACCCGAGAGATCGTCGAGGGGCTGAACGTCGATCTCGACGCCGCCGGCGTCGTCGTCGGCCTCGATATCGACCACGCGTCCCGACTAGACCTCGGCACCTTGGAAACCGTGGCCCTTCCGGTCAAGGCCACGCGGGCGGCGTGAGGGGGCGGCGCGAAGACGGTGGTTCGACGCCGAATTCTTCGGAAAACCCCGGCTATGATATTCCGAACACTGTGACCGCAACACAGCGGCGGCCGGTCGCGTGAAGACGCTCGCTTGCGCCGCGGCCTGCATGGTCGCGGCGGGATCGGGGATCGCGCGCACGGCCGATCGGCCGCCGGGGAGCAAGAGCATGGCCACCGACATCCGGGCGACCGACGAGAGGGCGGGGATTTCGGCGCTGGAGGCCCGCTGGACCGCCGCGCTGATCGCCAAGGACGAAGCGACCTTGAGGGAATTGCTCGCCCCGGAGTTCCAGCTGGTCGGCATCCGGTCGACCGGCGCCGCCGCGGTCGGTCGCGACCCATGGCTGGCGAGCGCGGGCTCGATCGTCTTCAACGACTTCGTCACCAAGACCACCTCGGTCGAGGTCTTCGGCGACACCGCCCTGGCGACCGTCGAAGGCCACTGGGACATCGTCTTCGCCGGCAAACCCATAAAAGAGCGCTTCTACGTGACGGACGTCGGGGTCCGCCGCGACGGCCGCTGGCAGGTCGTGCGCCGCCACTCGAGCCCCTACTGACGCGACGCGTGGCGCTGCTCGTACATCCCTGATCACGCCACGGAGATCGTGCGCGGTTTGGCTTCTTCGGCTTTCGGCAGGGTCAGGGATAGGACTCCGTCCTTGATTTCGGCCCTGATGGCGCCCTGATCGATCTTGTTGGAGAGGCGGAAGCTTCTGGCATAGTGGCCGACGTTATATTCGGTATAGATCGGCTGAAGGTCCTCGTACGGCGCCGAGTTGATCCGGCCGTAGACCCTCAGGAGACTGTCCTCCACCGCCACCTCGATGTCGCCCTTCCCGACGCCCGGCATCTCCATGACCACGTTCAAGGCCGCGTCGGTTTCGAAGATGTCCGTGGTCGGAAGGAAGGCCCGGGAGGGGTCGGTCGCCTCCTCCCGCTTGTCGACCTCCCGCTTCTGTTGAACTTGAAGCTCTTGTTTGGAAACCATGTCGGTGCTCCCGAATCTGAAGTTCTGGGTGTGAGGACGAAGGCTTTCAGGAAATCTGAATCGAACGGGTCTTCGCGCGGGCGGCGGCCGAGATGAACACGGCCAGGACGCCGTCGCGAAATTCCGCCCTGATCCCGTCGGGATCGATCTCCACGGGGATCGTGAGGGTGCGGTCGAACTCGCCCGAAACGCGCTCCCGGCGGTGAACGCTGGCCCCCTCGTCGTAGCCGATCGTCTTCTTGCCCGCGATCCGGATCGTGTTCTCCTTGGCCTGGATCTCCAGGTCGCCCTTGCTCACGCCGGGCAATTCGACGATGGCGACGAACCCGTCGCCTTTCTGAAATATGTTGATGGGCGGAAACGGGCCCATGCTTGTCGTCGCATCGCGAAGCCAGTCGCTGGCGCGGCGAGCCTCGAGAGCTCTTTGAAGGCCAAACAGGACATCGAACGGATCTTGGTAGGTCATGCTCATGTCAACCCCGCAATGTTGCTGCCGCAGCAGCGCCGAAGGGTGGCCGCGAAGCCGTCCCCGCGACGCCTTGCGGGCAAGGATTTGGGAAGGGCGGCGGGGCTGTCAAGAGCCCCGGGCGAGCCCGCGGGAGCGAAAAAAATCCCATCGCCGCTCCGCGACCGCCTGCCCGACGCCTTGAACCCACGGCGCCCGAAATTACCTCACGGGCGAAATACCCCCACCGGCGCAATCCACGGAAAGGAGAAAAGGAATGACTACCATGCGCCCGAAAAAAGCGGCCGGGGCTTGCCTTGCGGCGGTATCGGCGGCGAGCCTGATCGCCGACGCCTGCCTGGCGGCGGCGCAACCGGCCCAAGGCTCGGCCCAGTCCAGCCAAGTCGCCCCGCCCTCGGGGCAATACGCCCCGCCGCCTCAAGGCCAGCAAAGCGTCGTCGCCACGTACGACGATCGCTCGCAGCGGGCCGACCGTGACTACGCCGATCGCTTCTCGCGTTGGGCGGCGCGGTATTGCGTGGACCAGCGCAACAACAACACCGCCGTCGGCGCGATCATCGGCGGCGTCCTGGGCGCCGCCCTGGGGGCGGGCGCGGCCGGTCGCGGAGACGAGGGGGCCGGAGCCTTGG
>JACDGF010000258.1 GCA_013815405.1 Caulobacteraceae bacterium
CGACCCGACCGCGCCCCGCGGCGCGACCGCCGCGACGCGCCTGCGCCGGCCTAAGGACCCACCGCCATGCTGTCACCGAAAAAAACCAAGTACCGCAAGCAGTTCAAGGGCAAGATCCACGGCCTGGCCAAGGGCGGGTTCGCCCTGAACTTCGGCTCGCACGGCCTCAAATCGGTCCAGCCCGAGCGGATCACCGCCCGCCAGATCGAGGCCGCCCGCCGCGCCATCACCCGCCAGATGAAGCGTCAGGGCCGGGTTTGGATACGCATCTTCCCCGACGTGCCGGTGAGCGACAAGCCAGCCGAGGTGCGCATGGGCAAGGGCAAGGGCGCGGTGGAGTACTGGGCCGCGCGCGTGGCCCCCGGCCGGATCATGTTCGAGGTGGACGGCGTGGCCGACGAGGTGGCGCGCGAGGCCCTTCGGCTGGGCGCCGCCAAGCTGCCGGTGAAGACCCGTATCGTCACCCGCTTGGCCGCGGGCGCGGAGGCCCAGGCATGACCATCGAAGACGTACGGCGCCTGAGCCCCGATCAGATGCGGGACCAGCTGCTGCAGCTGAAGAAGGAGCAGTTCAACCTGCGCTTCCAGGCCGCCACCGGCCAGCTGGAAAAGACCCATCGGGTGGAGGTGGTGCGCCGCGACATCGCCCGCATCAAGACCGTCCTTGGCGCCACGGCCCCGGCGGCCCCGCGAAAAGAGGCTTAAAAGGTCATGCCGAAGCGAATTCTCGAAGGCCTGGTCGTCTCCGACAAGAACGACAAGACGGTGATCGTCAAGGTCGACCGCACCTTCCTGCACCCTCTGCTCAAGAAGACCGTCCGGCGGTCCAAGAAGTACCACGCCCACGACGAGGCCAACGCCTACAAGGCCGGCGACCAGGCCCGGATCATCGAGTGCGCGCCGAAGTCCAAGCGGAAGACCTGGGAGGTCCTGCCCAAGGGCGACCCCCAGGCCGCGGCCTGAGGCTAGGGACCGGCCATGATCCAGATGCAGACCAATCTCGAGGTCGCCGACAACTCGGGCGCGCGGCGGGTGATGTGCATCAAGGTGCTGGGCGGCGCCAAGCGGCGCTATGCCGGAGTCGGCGATACGATCGTGGTCTCGGTCAAGGAGGCCATCCCGCGCGGCCGGGTGAAGAAGGGCGACGTGCTCCAGGCGATCGTCGTGCGCACCAGCTCGGCGATCAAGCGCAAGGACGGCTCGGTGATCCGCTTCGACAAGAACGCCGCGGTGATCGTCAACAAGCAGTCCGAGCCGATCGGCACCCGCATCTTCGGCCCGGTCCCGCGCGAACTTCGGGCCAAGAACCACATGAAGATCATTTCCCTGGCCCCGGAGGTGCTGTGATGGCCGCCAAGATCAAGAAGGGTGACCGGGTGGTCCTCCTGGCCGGCAGGGACAAGGGCCGCAGCGGGCAGGTGACCAAGGTGCTGCCCAAGGACGGGCGGGTGTTCGTCTCGGGCCTCAACCTGGTCAAGCGCCACACCCGCCCCAGCCAGGGTGACCCCCAGGGCGGGATCAAGACCAAGGAAGCGAGCGTGCACGTCTCCAACGTCGCCGTCACCGACTCCAACGGCAAGCCCACCCGGGTCGGCTTCCGCATGGAGGGCGACAAGAAGGTGCGCTTCGCAAAGACCACGGGGGAGGCAGTCAATGGCTGACGCCGCCTATGAGCCCAGGATGAAGGCGGACTACCGGCAGCGCATCCGCAAGACGCTGAAGGAAAAGTTTTCCTATTCCAACGAGATGCAGATCCCCAAGCTCGACAAGATCGTCGTCAACATGGGCATCGGCGAGGCCGTGGCCGACTCCAAGAAGACCCAGTCGGCGATGAAGGACCTGGCCGCGATCACCGGCCAGAAGCCCCTGCCGACCAAGGCCCGCAACTCCATCGCCGCCTTCAAGCTGCGCGAGGGCATGGTGATCGGGGCCAAGGTCACCCTGCGCAAGGACCGGATGTACGAGTTCCTCGACCGGCTGATCACCGTGGCCCTGCCCCGAGTGAGAGACTTTCGGGGCCTCAAGCCCACCAGCTTCGACGGGCGCGGCAACTACGCCCTGGGCCTCAAGGAGCATTTGGTGTTCCCCGAGATCAACTACGACGAGATCGACCAGGTGTGGGGCATGGACGTCATCGTCTGCACCACCGCCAAGACCGATGAGGAAGCGCGCGCTCTCCTCAAGGAATTCCAGTTCCCGTTCAACACCTAAGAGACGGGTTAGAAAGCAAACGCCATGGCCAAGAAGAGCGCCGTCAATCGAAACGAAAGGGTCCGCAAGCTGGTCAAACAGTTCGCCGCCAGGCGCAAGGCGCTGAAGGACACCGCCGAGAACGAGGCCCTGTCCCTCGAGGAGCGTTTCGACGCGCGGCTCAAGCTGAGTGAACTGCCGCGCAATTCGGCGCCCGGCCGCATCCGCAACCGCTGCGAGGTGACCGGCCGCCCGCGCGGTTTCTACCGCAAGCTGAAGATGAGCCGGATCGCCCTGCGCGACCTGGGTTCCAGCGGCCAGATTCCCGGCCTGGTCAAGTCGAGCTGGTGAGGAGGGTTTTTCGATGGTCAATGACCCCATCGGCGACATGATCGCCCGGATCAAGAACGCCGCCATGCGCAAGCGCGCCAAGGTCACCACTCCGGCCTCCCGGATGCGCGAGCGGGTCCTGGGCGTGCTCCAGGCGGAAGGCTATATCCGCGGCTTCTCCCTGGTCCAGCAGCCGGGGGCTTTCCCCCAATTCGAGGTCGAGCTGAAGTATTTCGATGGCGAGCCGGTGATCGCCGAGATCAGCCGGGTGTCCAAGCCCGGCCGGCGCGTCTATTCCTCGATCGGCGATTTGAAGCCGGTGAAGAACGGCCTGGGCATTTCGATCCTGTCGACGCCCAAGGGCGTGATGTCCGACACCGCCGCCCGCGACGCCAACGTCGGCGGCGAAATCCTCTTGCGGGTATACTGACCATGTCCCGCATCGGAAAGCAGCCGATCGCCGTTCCCGCCGGGGTCACCGTGGCCTTGGAGGGCCAGACGGTCTCGGTGAAGGGCCCCAAGGGCGAACTTTCATGGACCGTCAGCGAGGAGATCGCGGTGACGCGGGAGGGCGACACGCTTTCCTTCGCCCCGCGGGACGACGGCGCCCGGGGTCGCGCCATGTGGGGCCTCTCGCGAACCCTGGTCAACAATATGGTGGTCGGCGTCACGGCCGGCTATGAGAAGACCCTCGAGCTGGTCGGGGTCGGCTATCGGGCCGCCATGAAGGGGCAGTCCCTGGCCATGCAGCTGGGTTTCTCCCACGAAGTGAACATCGCGGCGCCCGCCGGTATCACCTTCGCCGTGCCCCGGCCCGTGGAGGTGAAGATCGCCGGCATCGACAAGCAGCTGGTGGGCGAGACCGCCGCCCGCATCCGCAAGATCCGCCCGCCCGAACCTTACAAGGGCAAGGGCGTCCGCTACGCCGGCGAAAAGGTCCGCCGCAAGGAAGGCAAGAAGAAGTAGGGAACATGGCGCTTTCGAACCGCGACATCGGCAAGCATCGCGCCCGGCGGGTGCGCAAACGGCTCAAGGCCCTGGCCGGCGGGCGACCGCGCCTGACCGTCTTCCGCTCGGCCAAGAACATCTATGCCCAGGTCATCGACGACGGCCGGGGCGTGACCCTGGCGGCGGCCTCCTCCCTGGAGGGCGGCAGGGCGGCCAAGGGATCGGACAAGGGCGCCGCCGCCAAGGTTGGTGCGCTGGTGGCCAAGCGGGCGATCGACAAGGGCCTCAAGGAGGTCGTCTTCGACCGCGGCGGCTATATCTTTCATGGGCGGATCAAAGCATTGGCGGACGCCGCGCGCGAAGCCGGCTTGAACTTCTAAGGGAAACGAAAAAAGCATGGCTCGTGGCGAACAGCGCGGCGGCGGCGATCGCCGGCGGGATCGGAACAAACCCGAAGACCGCGGCGACAACGACATCGTCGAGAAGCTGGTGCACATCAACCGCGTGGCCGCGACGGTGAAGGGCGGGCGGCGGTTCTCCTTCGCGGCCCTGATGGTGGTCGGCGACCAAAAGGGCCGGGTCGGCTTTGGCCATGGCAAGGCCCGCGAGGTGCCCGAGGCCATCCGCAAGGCCACCGAGGAAGCCAAGAAGACCATGATCCGCGTCCCCTTGCGCGAATCCCGCACCCTGCACCACGACGGCCAGGGCCGCTGGGGCGCCGGCAAGATCATGATGCGTTCCGCGCCCCCAGGAACGGGGGTCATCGCCGGCGGGCCCATGCGCGCCATCCTCGAGACCCTTGGCGTCCAGGACGTGGTCGCCAAATCGGTCGGCTCCTCCAACCCCTACAACATGATC
>JACDGF010000259.1 GCA_013815405.1 Caulobacteraceae bacterium
GCGCCTCGCCGTCCGCAGGTGCCAGAGCCACTCCCGGCCGGGCCCAGGCCAACGCCCACGCCCGTGCAGCCGCCGCCCGTGGCTTCAATCTTCCCCGAGGCCACCGCAGGCAGGGTCTACGCGCCCGTTTATGCCCCGGTCGGGCCGCGTCCCAATGGCTTTTAGCGAGGCGTGCGCACATCTGATCCGCGTCCGTGCAGCTGCCTGCTTCTGCCCTTCTCCAGCGAAGGCGGGGGCCCAGTCGGGCAACGCTGGTGATGCGCGCCGCGGTGCACCAGCCCGCCACCTGCCCCAGCCATGACCCATGAAACCGCAACCCCCGCCGCCGTGCTGCCCGGCGTTGCGCTCTCCCAAGCCCTGGAGCATGATCGGCCCTGGGTCGCAGCGCAGAGTCTCAGGGAGAAACCGGCATGAAGAAGCTTGGCATGTTGATGGCAGGCGCGTGCGTCTTCGTGCTCGCACAGGCAGCACTTGCCGGAGAGGCGAGCCCCAGCGATCCAAAGGCCATCGAGGCGGCGTTCGATGCCGGGGTCAGTTCGCAGGATCAGCTCGACTGGCTGAAGCAAATGGCGTCCGCGCCGAACCAGGTCGGCTCGCCGCACGACAAGGCCAACGCCGAGTTCACCCTGGCGCAGTTCACCGCCTGGGGGTGGGATGCCCGCATCGAAACCTTCAGCGTCCTCTATCCGACCCCCCTGGAAGAGCGCCTGGAACTGGTGGGGCCCGCCCCGTTCACGGCGAACCTCACCGAACCGCCGATCGCCGGCGACGCCACCTCCGCGCGCCAAGCGGGCGGCCTGCCGGCCTATCTCGCCTTCGGCGGCGACGGGGATGTGACCGCGCCCCTGATCTATGTGAACTATGGCATGCCCGCCGACTATGCGGCGCTCCAGCGCCTGGGCCTGGACGTCAAGGGCAAGATCGTCATCGTCCGTTACGGCGCCGGCTGGCGCGGGCTCAAGCCCAAGCTCGCGTTCGAGCAAGGCGCGGTGGGCTGCATCCTCTATTCCGACCCCGCCGACGACGGCTACGGCGCCGGGGACGCCTATCCCAAGGGCGCCTTTCGCCCCGAGCGGGGCCTTCAGCGCGGCTCGGTGATGGACATGCCGGTGGCGCCCGGCGACCCCCTGACCCCCGGCGTCGGGGCGGTGGAGGGCGCGCCGAGGATCCCTCTCAGCCAAGCCAAGACCATATTGCGCATCCCCGCCGTGCCGATCTCCCACGGCGACGCGCGCCATTTCCTGGCCGGCCTGGCCGGACCCGTGGCGCCCAAGGCCTGGCGGGGCGCCTTGCCGATCACCTACCACGTCGGCGGCAAGGGCGCCTCGGCGCACCTGGTGGTGCGATCGGACTGGAGCCAGAAGCCGCTCTATGACGTCATCGCTGTCATGAAGGGCGCGCGGGCGCCCGACCAGTGGGTGGTGCGCGGCAACCACCGGGACGGCTGGGTGTTCGGGGCCGAGGATCCCCTGTCGGGCCAGACCGCCCTGATGGAGGAAGCCAAGGCCCTGGGCGCCCTGGCCAAGGGCGGCTGGCGCCCGGCGCGGACCATCGTCTACGCCAGCTGGGACGGCGAAGAGGCGGGCCTATTGGGATCCACCGAATGGGCCGAGGCCCACGCCCCCGAACTCCAGGCTAAGGCCGTGGCCTATATCAACACCGACGGCAACAACCGCGGCTTCCTCGACGCTCAGGCCAGCTACTCCCTTCGCCGGCTGGTGGACGAGGCGGCGGCGGACGTGACCGATCCGGAGACCGGGGCCAGCGTGCGCGCCCGCGCCCTGGCCCAAATCCAGGTCGAGGCCTTGGCCCCGGACGCCTCGCCGGAACTGAAGGCCAGGGCCAAGATCGCCGCCGATGGCGGGGCTCTGCCGACCGGCGACCTGGGTTCGGGCTCGGACTATTCGCCCTTCGTCCAGCACCTGGGCATAGCCGCGATCAATCTGGGGTTCGGCGACGAGGGTCAGTCGGGGGGCGTCTATCATTCCGCCTACGACACCTTCGAGCACTATGACCGCTTCGGCGATCCGGGCTTCGCCTATGGCGTGGCCCTGGCCCGGACGAGCGGGCGGCTGGTGCTGCGCGCGGCGGACGCCGACCTCAGCCCCTTGCAGTTCGGCAATCTGGCCGCCGCCGTGACGGCGCAGGTCGAGGAGGTGAGGAAGCTCGTCACGACCCAGCGCGAGCACGCCGCCGCCGTGAACCGGCTGCTCGATCGCAAGGCTTTCGCCCTGGCGGCCGATCCCACCCTGCCCTCGGGCCCGCCGGATAGGGAGGACGCGGGCCCCACGCTGGATTTCACCCTCCTGGACGCGGCCGTTCTTCGGCTGAAGAAGAGCGCCCGGGCCTATGACGCGGCCGCGGCCGGGCCGATCCGGCCAGCCTCCGCCGAGCGCGTGGACGCCATACTGCAAGGGGTCGAACAGTCCCTCACCGATCCGCGCGGGCTTCCCGGCCGGCCCTGGTACCGCCACCTGATCTCCGCCCCCGGCCTGCTCACGGGCTATGGCGCCAAAACCCTGCCGGGGGTGCGCGAGGCCATCGAGGGGCGGCGCTGGGCCGAAGCGGCCGACTATATCGGACGCACCGCCGCGGCGCTGGACGCGGTCAGCGCCAAACTGGACGAGGCGGCGGCGATCCTCAAAAGGTGAACGAAGCCGGGCGCGCCATCGCCAGACGCCCCCGGCGTGCTACACTCCTCGTCAAGGAAAAGGGCGAACGAGGATCACACCGATGTCCGTGGCGGCGATCAGATTCGAGGTGGTGCGGTGCCTGGCCCAGGCCAAGGAACATGTCCACGACGCCGAGGTCCAATTGGCGAGCGGGAGCGACGACCAGAAAATCAAGGCGGCGGGTCAGCTGGAGTTCTACAAGCATCAGCAGGCGGCGCTGGAGGCGCGTATCGCCCAGCTCGACCGGTGCCCGGAAAACCCCATGGAAAACCTGATCCAGGGGATCAAGAAGGAGTGGCTCGTGCAAAAACAGATGTTCGAGGAATGGAGCCACGGGGCGCGGCTCTGAGGCGGGATGAACCATGGCCATCGCCGACATCGATACGATCATCGTCGTGATCATGGAGAACCGCTCCTTCGATCACATGCTGGGCTATCTGAGCCTTCCGGGGGACGGCCGGATGGCCGTGGAAGGGCTCCGGGCCGACGAAGACTGGCTCGCCGCCCACGCCAACATGCACGGCGCCGTCCCCTACCGCAGCAAGCGGTTGGAGCGGACGATTCAGGCCCTCGCCGATCCCAATCACGGCCGCGCGGCCATCTCCGTCCAGATCGGCACGCCGGCGCAAGGCGGCGGCCCGATGGGCGGGTTCGTGAAGAGCTATGTGGAGGACACCACGCCCACGCCGCCCGAACCTGGACGTGTCATGGGCTACTACGATGCCGGCGCCGTCCCGGTTTTCGATTTCTTCGCCCGCAACTTCGCCGTCTGCGACCACTGGTTCGCCGCCCTGCCCTGAGGGACTCAGCCCAACCGGCTGATGGCCATGGCCGGGGAAAGCCGGCTCGCCGACAACGCCGGCCTGCTGCTGCCCGACCAGTATCTGGTCTATGACTGGCTGAGCGATCACGACGTGAGCTGGTGCGCCTATCAGTGGGGCGGATTCTTTCCCTTCTTCAGCCTGAACCCGCGGTTTCTTCCGAAAATCCTGACCTCGCTCACCTTGACGCCCGGCGGCGGCGAGTTCCGCCGCTATTCGCATTTCGCCGCCCAGTGGGCTTCGGACGACGACCTGCCCCAGGTCATCTTCATCGAGCCGGAATATGGCGACGGACCCCACAGCGACCCCAACGACGATCATCCCCCGACCGGAATCGCCAGCGGCCAAGCCTTCCTGGCCGACATCTACACCACCCTGATCAGCCATCCGGCGCGATGGGCGCGCACCATGATGGTGGTGACCTATGACGAGCACGGCGGGTTCTTCGACCACGTCCCGCCCTTGCGAATCCCGGCGCGGGCCGGGGGCATGCCCTTCGAGACCACCGGCGTGCGTGTGCCGGCCTTCGTGATATCGCCTCAGGTCGGGGCGGGCCAGGTGTTCGATCGCCCTCTCGACCACACCTCGATCCTGCAGCTCCTCGACGACAAGTTCAGCCCCGCCGCCGGTTATTCCACAGCCGTCAACGCCCGCCAGGGCAGCCTGGATCGGATCGCCAATGTCCTGGGGCCGGCGCCAGATCGGCCGCGCATGCCGCAAATCCCGCACGAGACGACCAGCGGCGTGCGGGCGGCGGCGGCGGTCCCGCCCCGGGCGCCGCCCCTGGGCGCCTCGC
>JACDGF010000260.1 GCA_013815405.1 Caulobacteraceae bacterium
GCCCGCGCCCTGCTGAACCCGGCGCTGATCCGGGGCCTCACCCCAGGGGGCCAGCTCACCATCACCACCGACGTGGAGAACTATCCGGGCTATGCGGAGGTGATCCAGGGCCCCTGGCTGATGGACCAGATGCGCGACCAAGCCCTGCACGTGGGGGCCGAACTGGTCGACGACATCGTCGTCGCCGCCGACCTCTCGGCGCGCCCATTCCGCCTGACCTGCGATTCAGGCCAGGTGTGGCTGGCCGAGACCCTGATCATCGCCACCGGCGCCCAGGCCAAGTGGCTGGGGCTGGAGAGCGAGCGGAAGTTCCAGGGGTTCGGCGTCTCGGCCTGCGCCACCTGCGACGGTTTCTTCTATCGCGGCAAGACGGTAGTGGTGGCCGGCGGCGGCAACACCGCCGTCGAGGAAGCCCTGTTCCTCACTAAATTCGCGGCCAAGGTCATGCTGGTCCATCGGCGCGACGAGCTGAGGGCCGAGAAGATCCTCCAGGAGCGATTGTTCGCCAACCCCAAGATCGAGGTGATCTGGGACCACGCCGTCGACGAGGTGGTGGGCCGTTCAGACCCCTTGGGCGTCACCGGCGTGCGCCTGAGGCATGTGGCGACCGGCGTGGCGCGGGACCTCGCCTGCGACGGCGTGTTCGTCGCCATCGGCCACGCGCCGGCGTCGGAGCTGTTCAAGGGCCAGCTGGCGATGAACCCGGCCGGCTACCTGACCGTGGCGCCAGGAACGGTCGCGACCGCCATCCCGGGCGTCTATGCCGCCGGCGACGTCACCGACGAGATCTACCGCCAGGCGGTCACCGCCGCCGCTCTGGGGTGCATGGCGGCGCTCGAAGCGGTGCGGCTGCTCGCCGAGGAAGACCACGCCGCCGCCCACCACCCGATCACCCACGCCGAAGCGGAGAAGATCGGGGTGTGGTGACGGTGACCTTTTCTTCACTCCTCCATGCGAGCGCAGCGAAGCGGGGTGGCGGTGAAGCCGACGGAGCGCGTGGCCGCTTGGCCTAGGCGGAACGATCTGAATGGGTCAGCCGGCACGACGTTCGCTCCAGCGAAATGCGCAGATGGGTCGGAAACTGGCGCTTGCCAGCTGCCCCAATTGCGCCAATAGACCTTCGGACCATGTCTCTCGTGGTCTCCTGGCGGGGGAATTTGGTGCAGGTTTTTCGGGCCTTAGTCATCGCCGTGACTCTGTCGGTCGCGGACGCCGCAACCGCTCAGATGAATATCCCAACATTTGGGGTGGCACAAAACGTGGGCACCCGGCTTTTGCTAGCCGAGCGATCTGTTGAAGTCACCCATCGCGAAGAACTCACGCGGCGCACATATCAGAAGGAGTTAATGCTTGCCTGGAAATTGTGTGAGAAGAAATCATGCCAGGAGGATCTAGACCAAGCTATATCGGACGCGGCACGCAACTCCGCTCGGATTTTCGCTCATGATATCGCCCAGCTTTACGCTATAAGACTTACCGAGCATCAGCTGATTGCGGCGATATCATTTGCGGAATCGCCTGACGGTCAAGCGATTATAAAATCTACCGACGGAATGACGGATGAGATGGCGCGAATGGCACATTCGATGGCGAAAACCGCCTGGGCGGAAGTATCGCGGCGGTTCTGTCCCTCGCACCCCGATCTCTGCGAGTCGCCCATCGCCAATTCGCCGCCACCACCGAACACTCAGCGAAATTGACCAGCTCAATCCGCAGGCTAGCAGCAGACAAGTCGAAGAGAGGGTAGAAGGCCGTCCTATCCCGAGGGTCGCCGCTCATTCCCAAACCCTATTTGCCGATCGGCAGGTGGTCGGAGAAGGGCGGCGGGACCGGTGGCGGCGACGCGGGGGGCGCCGGGGGCGCCGGCTGGGCCATGGAGGCGAGGACGGCGTTGATGCGGGCGATCTCGTCCCGGGTCGGCACCCGCCGGCCGAACACCACCTCGCCGGCGACGCGGGTGCGCACGCCGCCAGGGGCGGTGGGATCGACAAAAGTGTAGGTCTCGACCGGCGCTGGCCCCGCCGCGCCCGTGGCCCTGGCGACCAGGATCGCCTCGGCCGAGGGGCCGGCCATCGAAACCCTCAGCTCTCCGCCCAGATAGGGCTGACGGAAGCTCGCCGCGCCGCCGGCCGGCCCCGGGAACCGATAGAAGATGTGCGCCCCGATCTGGCGGATCTTGACGAGGGTCGGCCCCCAGCGCGGGAAGACGTAGTCGGCATGGTAGGAGGTCGCCGTCCCCACGCCGGCCATGACGAACCCGTTCACCGCCCGTTCGGCGACCGCCCCGGCGCGCCGCCAGAGAACCGCCACCGGGGCCCAGCGGTCGCGCGACCCGTCGCAGGTGAAGGAGAACTGACATCCCGTGGGCAAGGTGGCGCCCTGATAGACCACGCCGCAGATCGATTTGGGGAAGGCGGGGTGGCGCACCCGGTTGAGCACCGTCTGGGCCACCGCTTCCTGGCCCGGTTCCGGCTCCAGGGCCGCTTCATAGTAGACGGCCTGGGTGAGGCACAGGATCGCCCTCTCCCGCTCCGCCGCCGCCGCCTGGAGGAAGAACGGCGCCGCCGGCGACGCCTGGCCCACGCTAGGCAGGTAGGCGTTGATCCGCTGGGCCTGCTGGATGGTCAGGGCGCCGAAGCCCAGATTGGGCGCCGTCGTCAGGTCCAGGACCGCCCAGCCCTCGGTCCGGCCCCACAGATCGCGGCGCCGGCCCGGTTCGAGGCGACGCGCCAGGGCCAGGGTGGCGCCGTCCATCCCCGCTTCCAGACGCGCCTGGCCTCCGGCGGGCAGGTCGCGGGCCAGGGCCTTCAGATGCGGAGAAAGGGCGGGCCGTGAACTCGGTGTTACGCACCCCGTCGCCCCGGCCGCCAGGATCGCGCCGATCAGCGGCCCGATGGCCGGGCCGACCCGGTTCGCGCCGCGCGGGGCGGTGAAGAGCCGGCCGATCAGGTTCATCGGGGCCTAGGTAGGCAAAGCCCGGCTCCGCGACAAGGCCGCCGCGCCCCCTCGCGCGTCGATCACGATTCCTCGACGCGGTCACGATTGAGCCTTCCCCTGGCCCAAGGAGAGGGCTATATCAGCCTTCCCCAGTTATGCTCAGATGTAGCAAAAGGGGCTCGCGAGCGCTCGGGGAGTTTCACTATCCGCGCCTTACGGGAACGATGAAATGCTCAATTTGAGCATAAGGAGGAAGCCATGGCCGATGGCTCGACCCATCTTTCCTTCTCCCCGGCGGTGGACGTCGCCACGGCGGCCATCTGGTCCAAGGTCCGGACCCGCGTCACGCCCCTCGAATGGCGCCTCCAGGCCCCGCTGATCGCAAAGATCAATCGCCTGAAGCGCGAGAAGAACGCCGTCGTCCTGGCCCACAACTACATGTCGCCGCAGATTTTCCACGGCGTCGGCGACTTCGTCGGCGACAGCCTGGGCCTGGCCCGGGAAGCGGCGCGCAGTCAGGCGGCGATCATCGTACAGGCCGGCGTGCACTTCATGGCCGAAACCTCGAAGATCCTCTGTCCGGACAAGACGGTGCTGATCCCCGACATTCGCGCGGGCTGCTCCCTGGCCGCCTCGATCACCGCCGCCGACGTGCGCCTGATCAAGCAGCGCTATCCGGGCCTGCCGATCGTGACCTACGTGAACACGAGCGCGCAGGTGAAGGCCGAGACCGACATCTGCTGCACCAGCGCCAATGCGGTCCAGGTGGTCGAGGCCATCGCCCGCGAGTTCGGGGTGGGCCGCGTCATCCTCCTCCCCGACGAATTCCTGGCCCGAAACGTGGCGCGCCAGACCGCCGTCGGCATCCTCGCCTGGCGCGGCCGCTGCGAGGTGCATGAGAAGTTCACCGCCCAGGATATCCGCGAGATGCGCGAGGCGTGGCCCGACGCCGACATCCTGGCCCACCCGGAATGCCCCACCGAGGTCCTGGAGGCCGTGGACTTCGCCGGCTCGACGGCGGCGATGAGCGACTATGTGGCCACCCGCAAGCCGCGCCGGGTGGTGCTGATCACCGAATGCTCCATGGCCGACAACGTCGCCTGCGAGGCGCCCGAGACGGAGTTCGTGCGACCGTGCAACCTGTGCCCTCACATGCAGCGGATCACCTTGGAGAACATCCACGACGCCCTCCTCCACGAGCGTTTCGAGGTCCTGGTCGACGAGGCCGTCGCCGAACGCGCCCGCGCCTCCGTCCAACGGATGATCGACCTTCCGCCACCCGCCGTTCCGGCGCGCTACGACCTGGTCAAGGCCCGCCACCACGTCGACGTGGAACTTAT
>JACDGF010000261.1 GCA_013815405.1 Caulobacteraceae bacterium
CGCCTGGGAAGCACCTGGTGGATGACCGCCCGTTCGCCGACGCTCCCAGCGGCGGCGGCCACCCAGTCCCCGGCCGCCGGATAGCCTCCGGCCGGGGCGTCGCGGGCGAGCCTGCCGCTGATTTCGGCGCGGATTTCGCCAAGGTCGGTGGCGAGCCCATAGAGCCCGCGTTGCTGGAGGACGACGCGTCCCGGGATGAGTCCCTCGGCGGCGTGGGCGGTGAATTGGCGTTGGAGTTCGTCGCTCCAGCCATAGGATTTCAGCAAGACGAATCGTCCTTCGGTCGGCGTGATCGGACGGCGCCGGCGCCTTCCCAGCCCTGGCCGGTTCATGGCAGAATGCGCTTTCACCGACCAGAACGCCACGCCGCCGCTCCATGACCAAGCCCCATCGCGCCATTGTGGGCCTGCTGGCCGCCTTCAGCCTGCCCAGTTGCGCCACTTCCCACCGCCTCGCCGCCGCGGGCGACGTGCACCGGCTCCTGATCGCCATCCGCGACGACGATCGGGCGAGCTTCGACGCCCATGTGGACCGGCGGGCGCTGGAGGCCCAGCTGGCGTCCCGGCTGGCGCGCCGCGCCGCGGGGGCGGATGTCGGCGAGACCTGGAAAGGGCTTGGCGTCATGCTGTCCGGCCCTCTATCGCGGGCCGCCGGGAGCCTGCTCCTGCGGCCCGAGGTGTTCCGCGCCGCGGCCGAATATTACGGCTATCGGCCAGGCGGGCCGATCCCGAACACCCTGGCCCTGGCCGGGGCGCTCAAGGCCTTGCCGGACGGCAGGGTATGCGCCACCCGCCGAAGGAGCGGCCCATGTCTTCTCACTTTCGCCGACGAAGGCGGCACATGGCGCCTGGTCGGCTTCGAAGGCGCCCTTCCTTGATTGTCCCGAGGATTCGCTGATGCGCCCTCGATCGCTGGTCATTTCGGCCTTTGCCGCCCTTCTCCTAACCGCCGCGGGCCCGGCCCGCGCCGCCCTGCGCATGTTCTCCTATGATCCGGCCAATGCCGAAACCCGCCGTTCCGCCGGCGCCCTGACCTTTCAGTTCACCCAGAAGCTCGTCTTCACCAAGGTGTTGAATGTCCGCGCCACGGAGGGTCAGGCCACCGCCGAACTGAGGCCCGCCGATGAAAAGGCGCTGGGGCGCGGCGGCCTTTCGGCCCTGGTCGGCTCCGCGCCCGAGCGGGATCTCTATGAAGTCCAGCCGACCAAGGACGGCGCGGCCTTGGTCTCGGCCTTCTGTCCGGGCGCCAGTCGGGGCTGGATGGCTTTTGGGCGGTTGCGGATGAACCGCGACCTGCGCGTCCTGGTGCTCGGAGGCCCCGGCGCGGGCGCGACGGCCCATCTTTGCCGAACTTTGGATTTCACCTTCAAGGGCGAGTGGCGCCTGCCGCCCGGCGCGAAGTTCGACGAACGCCAGCTCGAGCGCCGGCAGTTTCCCCACTGAACCGGTGAGCTAGTCGAGCAGCCGCGCCTCGATCGCCCCCCGCAAGCCGGCGTCCATCCCCAGAGCCCGTTCGAGATAGGCGTCCACGCCGCCGAAGCGGTCGGCAATGGCGGCGAAGGCGGTGTCCAGATAATCCGCTTCGACGCCCATCGCCGCGCGCAGGGCGGCCTCGCTCGGCGTCCGTCCGGCGAGTTCCTCGATCGCCTGGGCGAGGATCGGCATGCGCCTGGCCATGCGACCCGGATCGTTGGTCAGCAGGTAGTCGGCGAGGATGTCGTCGGGATGCACCCTAGCCAGGTGATGGGTCAGGGCGGCCAGGATGCCGGTCCGGTCCTTGCCCGCGGCGCAATGGATCAGGACCGGTCCGTCGGCCTTCGCCAAAGCCCGAAAGTACCGCCTGAAGAGGTCGAGGTGGCGCGGCTCGAAGGGCGCGTCGCGATAGTAGTCGACCATGTAGCGCCGAAACGACGCTTCGCTCAGGTCCGACCTTCGGATATGGGCCTGCCAGCCGTCCTCCTCTTCCTCCGGTGCGCTCTCGTCATGGGCGATCACCACACCGGCGAATCCGGCGTGGCGCCGCGAAGGATCCCGCAGCCGTTCGCCCCCGCGCCGCAGATCGACGATCACCGCCAGGTTCAAGGCCGCGATCGCGCCGAGGTCGGCCTCGGTCGCCCGCCCGTGCGACGCCGAGCGGTAAAGCCGGCCCTCCTTCAGCCGCCGGCCGCCGACGGTCCGATAGTCGCCGAAATCCCGGAAATTCTCGATCCCTTCGAGGGTAAGATGTCTCGTCACGCGCAAATCGCCGTCAGTGGCTCGTCTCCGCCGGGTCGCGCCTGGCCATCATCGTATCGAACGCCGACCACACGCCGGCCTCGCCATGCCACGCCCCCCGCGTGGCGGCCTTGGAGTATTCGGTTGAGCGGGCTTCGAAGAAGTTGGCGTGCTCGACCCCCGACAGCAGGCTCTGGAGCCAGGGCAGCGGATTTTCCCGGGCGTCATAGACGACCGGCAGGCCCAGCTGGCGCAGGCGCCAGTCGGCGATGAACCGGATATAGCCCTTGATGTCGCCCGGGTTCATGCCCTGCACCTCGCCCGCCTCGAAGGCCAGGTCGATGAATCGGTCCTCCAGGCCCACCACCGTCCTGCAGCAGTCGACGATGTCGTCGGCCACGGCCTTGGTCACCGCGCCGGTTTCGGCGTTGAAAGCGTGGTAGAGCTTGACGATCCCCTCGCAGTGCAGGCTCTCGTCGCGCACGCTCCAGGAGACGATCTGGCCCATGCCCTTCATCTTGTTGAAGCGGGGAAAATTCATCAGCATGGCGAAGCTGGCGAACAGCTGCAGGCCCTCGGTGAACCCGCCGAACATGGCCAGGGTGCGGGCGATGTCGGCGTGCGATCCGACGCCGAACTGCTGCATATAGTCGTGTTTGGCCTTCAGCGCCTCCAGTTCGAGGAAGGCGGAGAACTCCGCCTCCGGCATGCCGATGGTCTCGAGCAGCAGGGCGTAGGCGGCGATGTGGATCGTCTCCATATTGGAGAACGCCGCCAGCATCATCTTGACCTCGGTGGGTTTGAAAACGGTGGCGTAGCGCTCCATGTAGTTGTTGTTCACCTCGACGTCCGACTGGGTGAAGAAGCGAAAGATCTGGGTGAGCAAATTGCGCTCCTTGTCGTTGAGGCGCGCCGCCCAGTCCTTGCAGTCTTCGCCCAGCGGCACCTCCTCGGGCATCCAATGGACCTGCTGCTGGCGCTTCCAGAAGTCGTAGGCCCAGGGATAGCGGAAGGGCTTGTAGGCGAAGGAGGGGGTGAGGAGGCCCGGCTGGGCGCGGGGGGTGGTCATGCTGGGGCTTTCGAGACGGCGCGAATCGACGAAGGTGTCACCGAGGGTTGAAGAAGCTAGCACCGGCGCGCGGGATGTCTAAGGGTCGCGCCCGGACTCGCGAGACGAATATGGTGTCGATCACATGGGAACAGGCGAGATGACGCGGCCGTTCGTCGTCCACGGTGCGAGGGGGACGGGCTCGGTCGCCGTGGAGGCCGCGCTTACTCTGCTGGAGCTGCCCTATCGGCTGGAGGAGGATCCCGATGGCCAGGCCAGCCCCCTCGGCCAGGTCCCGGCCCTGATCCCGCCGTCGGGCGGGCTGATGACCGAAAGCGCCGCCATCCTGATCTGGCTGGCCGAGGAACACCCCTCGCGCCAGCTGTCGCCGGCGGTGGGCGATCCCGCCCGCCCCGTGTTCCTGCGCTGGATGACGTTCGTTTCGGCGGCCATCTATTCGCTCTACTGGATCCGGGACGATCCCAGCCGGCTGGCCGACGAAGCGCATGAGGCGGTGATCCTCGAGCGCACCGCCGAGCGTATCACCCGATGCTGGACGGTCATGGAGGACGGCCTGTCGCCCGGCCCATTCCTGCTGGGCGAACGGCTGACGGTGCTGGATATCTACGTCGCCGTGGTCTCGCGCTGGCAACCCCGGCGCAAGCGCTTCTACGAGGTCGCGCCCGGCATCGGCCAAGCCGTGCGCCGCGTCGACGCCGACCCGCGCCTTGCCGCCCTATGGGCGGATCGGTTTCCCTTCGAGCCCGGTTGGGAGGGATGATGGGCGCGCGCGGGAAGACGTCATGCTGATTCACGGGCGGCCCATGCGCACGATCTGGCCGGCGGCCGATGGGGCGGTGCACATCATCGACCAGACCCTGCTGCCGCACAGGGTCGAGATCGTCCGGTTGGAAACCTTGGACGACGCGGTCGACGCGATTGCCGCGATGCGGGTGCGTGGCGCGCCCCTGATCGGGGCGGCCGCGGCCCGGGGGCTGGCGCTGGCGTTGCG
>JACDGF010000262.1 GCA_013815405.1 Caulobacteraceae bacterium
ATCGTCCGCATTCCGATCCGGGCGTGGTAGAAGCCGGCGAGGGTCAGAAGAACCAGCACGGCGGCGTCGACCGGAGAGGCGGCCCAGGCCAGCGCGCCCGCGTAACCGCCGCCGGCGAGAGCCAGGGCCGACCAGACGCCCCACAGGCCAAGGAAGAGAAGCGCCAAGGCCGAAACCCGCTGGCCGATGAAGTCCCCAACGCCCCGCTTTGCCGAGCCCAGGCCGCGCGCCCGGCCCAGAGGGGTGCGATAATCGGCCATCTACAGGGCGCCCGACGTCGCCGCGATGATCCACACCGCGGCGGCCGCCACGACGCCAAAGGCGAGCGCCGCCCAGGCGGTGGCGTCGGCGGTGCGGGGCGTGAAGCCCTTGCCGGCGTCCCAGGCCAGATGGCGCAGTCCGTTGGCCAGGTGGAAGAACAGGCAGACGGTCAGGCCGAAGAGCACGACCCGGCCGAGGATCGATCCCAGCAGGCCCATGTAGGCGCCATAGGCCCCCGGCCCGGAGGCCAGGGCCAACGCCCAACCGGTCAGGATCAGCAGCCCGGCATAGAGGCCCAGGCCGGTCAGGCGATGCAGGATCGACGCCGCCAGGGTGACGTGCCAGCGCCACACCTGCAGATGCGGCGACAGCGGCCGCGCCCGCCCGCCCGGGGAAGCTTCAATCATTGGCGCCCGCTATCCTCATCCGGCATCGCGCCGGGACTTTTAGGCCGCTCGCGGGGGGTGTCAACGAACCGCCGCCAGCCATTCCGCGGAACGCATTTCGGCGAGGCGCGAGGCGGTGCGTTGGAACGCGAAGGCCTGCTCGCCGGCGGGGTATAGGGTGTCGGGTTCGCCCGCGGCCAGCACCACCACCCGTGAGCGGGCTTCGTAGAGGGTGTCGATCGCCATCGCGAACCGCCTGGCTGCGTCCTGCTGCTGGGGCGAGAGCCAGGGGACCGCCTCGATGAAGACGGTGTGGAAGCGCACCGCTATAGCGATGTAGTCGGCTGGGCCGAGGGCCTGAACGCAGAGGCTGGCGAAATGGGCGCGCAGACTGCCGCCAGCGGCGCGCGGCCAATGCTGGGTGCGGCCCAGCACTTCGAGGGTCGCGCCGATCTCCGGGCCGTCCCCCACCATGTCGCGCCACAGGGCGTCGAACCGGCCCTCGTTGTCCGCGTCGATCGGGCTGAACCAGGTCCCGGCGGCGCGCAGCAGATCCAGGCGGTAGTCACGCGTCCCCGCCACCGGCGTGACCGCCATCCGCTCCTTCAGCATGGCGATGAAGGGAACGAACAGCTGCCGGTTGAGGCCGTCGCGATAGAGATCGTCCGGCGGCCGGTTCGAGGTGGCGACCAGGGTGACGCCGCGCGCGAATAGGGCCTCGAACAGGCGCCCCAGGATCATGGCGTCGGCGATGTCGGTGACCTCAAGCTCGTCGAAGCAGAGGAGGCGCGACTCCCCCGCGATGAGGTCGGCCAGCGGCGGAATCGGGTCATCACCCCGGGCGCGGCCAAAGCGGGCGCGCCGCGCCGTGGCGCCCCCCGAGCGCCATTCGTTCACCAAGCGGTGAATTCTGGCCATGAAGACATGGAAATGGACCCGGCTCTTCGCCTCCACCGGCGCGTCCGCGAAAAAGAGGTCCATCAGCACCGACTTGCCCCGCCCCACCGGACCCCACAGGTAGGCGCCCCTCACGCCCCGCGCCTGGCGAAAGAGCCCGCGCGGCCGGGCCCCGGCCAAGGCCGATTCCACGCCCGACAGCGCCTCGACGGCGAGCGCCTGGGCGGGGTCGGGAGCGAGGCTTCCGTCCGCGATCCGCTGGTCGTAGGCCGCGCGGAAACTTCCCTCTCGCTCCTTCATGGGCAGGGATCGGTAGGCATCGGGAGGCGATCCCCTCCCCCTCCACCCCTTCGGGGTCCCCCTCCCCCGTGAAGAGGCACGCGGGAGGATTGTTCAATCCTCCCACGCGAAGCGGGAGCGTGGCGCCCGCTCGCGCCGTGACGGAGAGGGCGCGCGGCGACCGCTTCGACGTGGAAGATCAGGCCCCCAGCTCCCTTTCCACCGGGCCGTAGCCACGCGGGTCCTGGCAGGCGCAGCCGTGCATGACGCCCGCCTTGGTCCACCAGATCAGGGTAGGGTAGGCGAACTCTAGTCCATTCGCCTTCAGAAGGGGGCGCAGCGCTTCCACCGCCGCGCGGCCGGCCTGGATGACCGCGGTGCGGGACACGTCGCCGTCGGCGGGGGCGAGGCCGGGCGCGGTCCAGGCTTCGGCGGGGGCAGCCGCCATCCAGCGCTCGAAGAGGCGCCAGTCGCGGTTGAGCCACAGCTCGGCCACCGTGGCGCGCTCGGCCGGGGTGGATTGGATCAGCCCGTTGGTGTCGGCCCGGGCAATCATGATCACCCGCAGGTCGACCCCGGCGGCGCGGAGTTTTGGAAATGCGAGTGTCTCGAAGCGCAGGCAGCTCGGGCAGTCGCGATAGGCGACCATATAGAGCCGATTGCCCCGCCCGCCGGGCGACACCCACCTTGCCGTGTCGAGAATCCTGGCGATCTGCGCCTGATCCTTGGCGATGACGCGAGGTCGCCAGCGCAGATCGAAATTCCACCACGCCCAGGCCACGCCCGCCACGACGACGAGGATCAGAATGAGACTGGCCCAGAGTCGGGTTCGGGTCATGGATCGGCTCCTAAGTTCCGTAGCGATGCTTCGCGCCTCCCCGGCGCCGGGTCAACCTCACGGCGCCCTTGCCCCACCCGCCCGGCCGCGAGCATGCTGGCCGTCATGGCTTACGACCTTCCCGCACCCGCGATGGCCCGCGTGGCGCGTCCGCGGGACCACATCATCGATCGCCTGATCGCCGAACGGGCGCCCAGGCTCGCCGCGAGCGCGGCCTGGCCGTTGATCCGGCCGCTGCTCTATCTCGTCTTGGACTACGGCAAGGCGCGGCGCATGGCTGACGCCATCGCGCCGCTGAGCGGCCGCGCGGCCTTGGCGTTCATTTCGGATCTGTTGCGGGTGACGGTGGAGGCGAGGGGCCTGGAGCGGGTTCCGCGCGCCGGGCGCCTGATCGCGGTGTGCAATCACCCCACGGGCATCGCCGACGCCGTGGCGGTTTGGGACGCCCTTGGGGGCGCCCGCCCCGACATGATGTTCTACGCCAACGCCGACGCCCACCGGGTCGCCCCGCGCTTCGACGAGCTGCTGATCCCCGTCCAGTGGATGGACGAGAATCGCACCCGTGAGCGCACCCGGATCACCCTGACCCTTACCCGGCGAGCCATGGAGGCCGAGCGCGCCCTGATCATCTTCCCCGCCGGGCGCCTGGCCCGCCGTTCATCGGGGCGGGCGCTGGCCGACCCGCCCTGGGCGAGCGGCGCGTTCTCGGTGGCGCGGCGCTACGAGGCGCCCGTCCTGCCGATGCATCTGAGCGGGCCCTGGTCCACCCTGTTCCATTTCTTCAACGAGTTTTCGGGCGAGCTGCGCGACATCACCCTCTTCCACGAACTTCTGAACAAGCGCGGCAAGCGCTTCGACCTGCTGATTGGTCGCGCCGTGGCGCCCGCCGACCTGCCGGCGGACGCCGTCGACGCCGCCGTGGCGATGAAGGCCTGGGTGGAGCATGGCCTACCGCGCGACCCGGACGGGGCTTTCTAGATGATCGTGCCGGCGATCGGAGACTTCAGGCTGGACGCGGAGGCGGACACCGCGCGCCTGGGCGCAGCCCTGGGCAGGGCTGTGAAAAAGGGCGAGGCGATCTGCCTGAGCGGGCCACTGGGAGCGGGCAAGTCGGTCCTGGCCCGGGGCCTGATCCGCGGCCTCTCGCCGGCCGAACGCGACGTGCCCAGCCCGACTTTCACCTTGGTGCAGTTCTATCGGGGGGCGCGCTTTCCCATCGCCCATTTCGATCTTTACCGACTGACCTCGCCCCAGGAAGCCTTCGAAATCGGCCTGGACGAGGCCTTGGAGGACGGCGCGGCGGTGATCGAATGGGCCGAACGCCTGGGCCACCATCTACCGCGCGATCGGCTGGACGTCGAACTCACCCCCGACGGCGAAACCCGGCGCGCGCGCCTCTCGCCGCACGGGGCGTGGGAGGATCGCCCGCTTGACGTCTGACCGCGAAGACGCCCGCCGCGCCTTTCTCACCGACGCGGGCCTGGAATCGGCGCGGCGCGAGCCGCTGCCCGGCGACGCCTCGACCCGACGCTATGAGCGGCTGCATCCCTCCTCGGGCGCCACCCTGATCCTGATGGAC
>JACDGF010000263.1 GCA_013815405.1 Caulobacteraceae bacterium
GGCCAGGGCCAGGGCGAAGACCAGGGCGCCCGCTCCATAGGCCAGGGCCCGGGGCGGCAGGGAAACCGGGCCGTTTTCGATCCAGGCGCTCGCCATTTGCGAAATCTCCCTCGAGGCGGGTCCGAGAACCAGTCTAGCGCGCGGCGGGCCGGACGAAAATGCCTTCTCCGCGCCGCGCGTCGGCGCCAGATTGGCCTCCTCGGCGCGAAGGAGGCCCTGATAAATGACCCAGACCCATCGCCAGATCGTCCTGGCCGAGATCCCGCAAGACAAGCTCGCGCCAGAGCACTTTCGCCTGTCCACGGCCGAATGTCCCGCGCCGGGCGAGGGCGAGGTGCTGCTCCGCGTGCTCTATGTCTCGCTGGACGCCGCCAACCGGGCCTGGATGCAGGGGGCGACCTATCGCTCGGCGCTGAAGGCCGGCGACGTCATGGCCGGGGGCGCGCTGGCCGAGGTGGCGGAGTCAAGGGCCGAGGGCCTCGCGCCCGGCGACCTGGTGTTCGCCGACACCGGCTGGCGGGAGTATGCGGTGGTCCCCGCCCGCCATCTCACCAAGCTGCCGCGGTCGCGGCCACTGACCCATCTGATCAGCGTCTATGGCATCGCCGGCCTCACCGCCTATTTCGGCCTGCTCGAGTGCGGCAAGCCCAAGGCCGGCGAAACGGTGGTGGTGTCGGCGGCGGCCGGAGCGGTGGGCTCGCTAGCGGGCCAGCTCGCCAGGATCAAGGGCTGCCGGACCGTGGGCGTGGCCGGAGGCGCGGCCAAATGCGCCTTGCTCACCGCCGAACTGGGGTTCGACGCGGCGGTGGACTACAAGGCCGGCGATACGCGCCGCGCCCTGCGCGCCGCCTGCCCCGACGGGATCGACGTCTACTTCGACAATGTCGGCGGCGAGGTGCTGGAGGCCTGCCTGTTCAACATGGCGCTTCACGGACGTATCGCCTGCTGCGGCACGGTTTCGCAATATGACGGCGCGGCCCCGCCCCACGGTCCGCGCGGCGTGCCGGGCCTGATCGTCACCAAACGCCTGACCCTCGCCGGCTTCGTGGTCATGGACTTCGCCGACCGCTGGCCGGCGGCCCTGGCCGAACTGAGGACATGGGTCGAGTCCGGGGCCCTGAAGGTGCGCGAAGACGTCATCGACGGGTTGGAAAACCTCCCCGCCGCCCTGATCGGCCTCTTGGCCGGCGAAAACGTCGGCAAGCGCATGGTCAAGGTCGCGTGAGGGAGAAGGCGATGGACACGCGTCTTGGCATCGAGGCCGCCGCCTTGCGCCCCCTCCACCACTTCGTGGTCCCCCTCCCTCGCGACGAGGCGCAGGGGAGGATCGAGTCCGCACGCGACAGACACATGACCCGCATTTTGCCCTTGGTCCTGGCGGCCTGCGCCCTCCTCGGCGGGTGCGCGGGGGCCTATGTGGCGGGGGACGTGGGGGCGGATCATCCGCGACCGCGCTACGCCTCCGCCGCGACCTTCGCCTCAAGCACGAAGTCCGCGCGATTGGGCGCGACGGTGGCGTTCCAGTAGTCCACGAGCGGAAACGGCCAGTTCTGGGAGACCCGGCCTGTCGCGTTCTTGTACCAGCTGGTCACCTGGGGCGCCCCCCAGGCCATCAGCGCGTTGGCGGCGTCGACCTCGGCGTTGAAGGCGTCGTGGACCTCGCGCCTGACCTCCATCGTGCGTGACCCGCTCTCGGCCATGAGCCTCAAGCAGCCCAGGACGTAACGCACTGAACATTCTGAGAAGAAGATGATGCTGCCGTTGACGACGATGTTGGTGTTGGGGCCGTAGAGGATGAAGAGGTTGGGAAATCCCGGCGCCGTCATGCCGAGGTAGGCCCGCGCATCGCCGTTCCAGGCCTGGTCAAGATCGACCCCGCCGCGACCGACGATCCGCATCGGCCACAGGAATCGGCTGGCGTGGAAGCCGGTGCCGTAGATGATCACGTCGGCGGCGTGCTCCGCGCCGTCCTTGGTGACGACGCCCGCCGGGGTGATCCGCTCGATCGGGGTGGTGATCAGGTCCACATTGTCGCGCCTCAGGGCCTCGACCCACACCCCGTTGTCGACCAGGGCGCGCTTACCGCCAACCGGATAGGCCGGAATGATCTTTTCCAGCAGATCAGGTTCGTCGGGCGCCTGGGCGCGCAGGGCCTCGGCGAGCATTTCGCGAAGCACCGCGTTCGCCTCCCCCACCGCCTGGGGCGAACCCTGCCAATCGGGGTCGGCCTTGACCGACTCATAGAGGCCGTCGGTCAGCATCCAGAACAGCCAGAAGCGGTACCACTTGCCGTAGAACGGGACGTGCTCGAGCAGCCACTTTTTTCCCTCGGGCACGTCGTGGTGATAGGTCGGGCCGGGCAGGCACCAGGGCGGGGTGCGCTGGAAGACCTCCAGCCGGGCGACCTTGGGCGCGATCGTCGGCACGAACTGGAAGGCGCTGGCGCCCGTGCCGATCACCGCCACTCGCTTGCCGGCCAGCTCGACGTCGTGGCGCCAGCGGGCGGAATGGAAACTGGGACCGTCGAAGGTCTCGACGCCGTCGATGTCGGGATAGCGCGGGCGGTTGAGCTGGCCGACGGCGGTGATCAGGACGTCGGCCTCCAACACCTCGCGCCCGCCGTCCCGGGCCTTGACCTCGACCCGCCAGAGCGCGCGCGCCTCGTCGAACGCCGCCTCTTCCACGCTGGTGTCGAACCGGATGCGGCGGCGTAGGCCGTGCTTGTCGGCCACCCTCCGGAAGTAGTCCAGGAGAACGCCTTGGGTGGAATAGTACTGGGGGAAGTCGTGGTTGGGCTCGAAGGAGTAGGAATACATGTGGTTGGGGTTGTCGACCCGGCAGCCGGGATAGACGTTCTCCAGCCAGGTGCCGCCGACGTCGGCGTCCTTCTCGACGATGGTGAAGTCGATGCCCGCCTGCCCCAGGCGGATGCCGGCCAGAAGCCCCGACATGCCCGCGCCGACCACGATCACCTTCATCTTGGCCCCGGCGGCCCTGAGCTTCGGGGACGACCAGTCGGGGGCCTTGGCGTCCGTCCCGTCCAGCGCCAGTTCCTCGGTCAGGAAGGGGGCGTAGCGGGCGGGGATGTCGGCGCCGGCGACCCAGTCCATCATCCGCCGCACCGTGGCCGGCGAGGGCGGGGGGGGAAGGGGGGCGCCGTCCAGATGGGCCTCGATCGCCGCCTTGGCGCGGGCGCGGATTTCGGCCTGGAGCTCCGCCGGATAGCCGCCCGCCCGCCCGTCGGCGAGCAGCACATAGGTCGGCCGCCGCTCCGCCGTGAGCAGGGAGGCGTCGCCGGTCAGGTGCACGAGCGACATCAAGAGCGCCGGCAGATGGGCCTCGGCCAGGGCGGCCTCGAGGGCGACGGCGTCGTGGGTCATGGGTCTTTCCTTCTCTCGCCCAGACCATAGAGAGCTTGGGCGGCGTCGGGGAAGGGCCTCACGCCGATCGCCCCCGCGCTTCGATCGGCCAGATGGAGACCAGGGTGTCGCCGTCGACCACGTGATAGGCGTCGTAGAGGTTGACGGTGGGGTCGCAGTGGGGGGCGGCGAAGGTCACTGTTTCGCCGAGCCCCGGCGGCGCGGCGCCGGGGGGCGGGATGACGGCGCCGTGCTCGTCGCCCATGAAACGGTAGGCCGAACCCTCGGGCGCCCCGGCCAGGATCGGCGCCGCGCCGGCCTCGGTGGCGAAGGCCTTGAAGCCGGCGTCCACGGTAGCCAGGCTCGGATGATTGGCGCTGATCACTCTGGCGTCCACCATCAGGGCGGTCTCGAAGAGCGGGGCGCCTTCGCCGGCAAGGTCACAATCGGCATATTGACGATCCATGAAGACGTAGGAGCCGACCTGGAGTTCGGTGAATACGCCGAGCGCCAGGTCGATGGCGCAGCTTCCGGTGCCGCCGCCGGTGACGAGCCCGGGCGGCAGGCCGGCCTCGCTCAGCCTACGGACGATGCCGGCGAGATCGGCGGTGCGCGCCTCGATCGCCGCGCGACGATCGGCGAAGGACTTGATGTGCTGCTCCGCCCCGCAATAGAACTGGACGCCGGCGAAGGCGAGGCTGGCGGCGCCCGCGATCCTCCGCGCCAGCTCCACCGCCGCGTCGCCGTCGGCGACGCCGGTGCGATGAAGGCCCGGATCGATGTCCACCAGCAAGGTCAGGGCCTGGCCGGTGGCCGCCAGAGCGTCCGCCGCGCCCGGATGGTCGGCCACCGCCATCAGGCCCGGCGAG
>JACDGF010000264.1 GCA_013815405.1 Caulobacteraceae bacterium
AGGTAGAGGCGGCGCCGCCCTGGCGCTCCTTCAAACCAGATCCCTGAGCAATTCCGGGTGCTTGTCCAAAAGCCGGAACAGATTGACCACCGCCGGCAAGGGTGCGGCCTCTCCGCGTTCATAGCGCGAGAAGGCGTTGTGGCCGCCCCCCGTGAGACGCGCGGCGGCGAGTTGGCTGAGGCCCAGTTTGCGACGGATGCGCCGGATTTCTTGGCTCTGCCGCGCGCGTTCACGCAGCACCAGTTCGTCCCCGGCCGCCGCGTACCGCCGGGCGCTGTCGGGGTCGAACTCGACCTCGCCGCAGGCGCCGCAGCGCCAGCCCGATAAACCATCGAGCCTGGCCGCCATGCCGGCATGATCGATGGCGAAGGTCTCGTCCTCGAAGCGGGACACGTCCGCGGGCTTCTCACAGGTCAGGCATCTCCGCGCCATGGTCATTTCTCCTTGAACTGGATCACCGGCGCCGCGTCGCGCAAGGTGATCTTGATGTAGGCATCCTTCCGAACCGGCGTAGCCGCGTGATACACATCCTGCCAAATGCGCGGATCGGCGTAGGTCGTCATCGACTTGTAGAGGTCGCGCCGAGACAAGGAGCCGATCACGGCGAGCATCTCGACTGTGGTCAGCCCCATGTTCCGCCCGCCGTCCAAGGCCGTCTTGGTGAACGCCGCCACGCCCAGCCGAGCGACGTCCGTCTGAACGCGAGCGAGGTCGTAGTGAGGCGTACGCTTTTCCAAACCCGACATTTACCCTATAAGGGTGCAAAATTCAAGGTTGCGGGCCAGGTCCACGCGCTAATGGGTCATCTAAGCCCTGCCACCGCCTCCACCACCGCCCCGGGCTTTTCCGCCGCCACCATGTGCCCGACCTCGGGCACGACCACGAGCCGCGCGCCGGGGATCGCGGCGGCGAACGCCTCGCCATAGGGTGGCGGGACCAGGCGGTCGCTTTGGCCCTGGACGACGACCGTCCGGGCCTTGATCCGGTAGAGCCGCTCGGCCAAGCCGCGCTCGGGGATGGGGAAGAGGATCTTGCCGGCCATGCCCATCTGGCGGGCGTTGCGGATGAGGAAGGCCTTGAGGAACTCCGGATCGTCCATGTCCAGGCCCGAGGCCATCTGCTTGGCCCCGGCCTCCGGGGCGTGGAACAGATAGGCCGGCATCTCATAGGGCAGCAGGGAAAACACGTCCGGAATCGGATGATCGTCGAGCCACAGGCCCAGCGGCGCGATCAGGGCCAGCCGGGAGACGTCGTGGGGCGCGATCGCGGCCATCTCGGCGGCGATCATCCCGCCCATGGAATGGCCGACGAGGATCGGATCGTCCAGCCCCAGGGCATCGACGACGTCGGCCGTGTGCAGGGTGAAATCGAGCATGTCCCTGAGCTCGCCGCATGTCTCGGTGTCGCCATAGCCAGGCAGATAGGGCGCGAAGACATGCCAGCGCGAGGCCAGGGCGCCCAGCACCGGATCGCCCGGCGCCGTTCCCATCGCGCCATGGAGATAGACCAGTGGCGGGCCCGATCCTCCTTCGAGGCAGCGCACCGGCGCGCGCCGGGTTTCGACCGTCCGGGTCTGCATGGCGTCTCTTGGGCCTTCCGTCAGGCGGGCTGGGGGACGCGGGGCCGGGCGGCGCCTGGGAGGGCGCCGGCCGCGACCCGCCTGGCTAGCGGCTTGCACCAGAACCGCTCGTCGCCCTCGCACGCCGGCAGGGCGCCGCGCAGCCGGGGCATGACCTTCTCTGCGAACAGCCGCGAGGAATACATGCAGGTCTCGGCCGGCATGTCGCCCACATGCATCAGGCAGAAGATGTTTCCGACGTTCAACGCCTTGATCAGTTCCTCCATCCGCTCGCGGACGGTCTCTGGAGACCCGGCGATGACGTGGCCGCCCTCGATCAGATCCTTCCAGGTCAGCTCGCTGAAGCCCTTGGGCGGGGCGTATTGCGACAGGGCGCCGGTCTGGATGGTCTTGATCGTCCGATAGCCCGGCGCGTCGGCGTAGCCCGGATAGACGTGCAGGCAGCGGTTGTAGAAGTAGTGGAGGTGCGGGGCGTAGAGCCGCTCGGCCTCCGCGTCGGTGTCGGCCACGCAGAGGGTCTGGGCGAATCCCGCCCGGTAGGGCGAGGCGTCCGGGGCGTTCCGCTCCGCCACCCGGTCCCAATAGCCCTGCATCAGGGCCTTGGCGCGGATGTAGCCGGTGAAGCTCAGGTACGAATAGGAGTAATCATTATCTATGCAGAAGTCATAGGTCTCCACCGAGCCGCCGCCCGGGATATGCACCGGCGGGTGCGGCTGCTGGATGGGCCGCGGCCAGATATTCACCCGCCGTAGCTTGGTGTAGCGCCCGTTGAAGGCGAAGGGATCGCGCTCCGTCCAAGCGCGAATGATAAGCTCATGCGCCTCGGCGTATTTCTCGCGCGTCAGGGCTGGGATCTGACCGTAGCAATAGTTGGTGTCCATCGAGGTGCCGACCGGGAAGCCGGCCACCAGCCGCCCGCCGGAGATGCAGTCGAGCATGGCGAATTCCTCGGCCACGCGCACCGGGGGTTGTATAAGGCGATGGAATTGCCCAGCACCACGATGGCCGCGTCCTTGGTGCGTCGGGCGAGCGCCGCGGCGATCAGATTGGGCGAGGGCATGATGCCATAGCCGTTCTGGTGGTGCTCGTTCACCCCCACGCCGTCGAAGCCCAGGGTGCCGGCGTATTCGAGCAGATCCATATAGGTGTTGTAGACTTCGTGGCTCCTGGCCGGGTCGAACAGCCGCTGGTCGATGTCCACCCACACCGAGCGGTTCTTCTGGCGGAAATCCTCCGGCAGATAGGGCCACGGCATCAGGTTGAACCAGGTGAACTTCATCGGCGCGGTCCCTGTCGGCGTCGCCCCCCCCCCCGACCCTAGGCCAGTGGGGCGAGCGCGCGCAACAACCTGCCTCCCTCCCCTTCATGGGCAGGGACAGACGGCGAAGCCGTCAGGGTGGGGAAGTGTGAAGTTTCCCGGGCCTAGCGGATGAACCCGACATCCCCACCCGGATCGCTTCGCGATCGTCCCTCCCATGAAGGGGAGGGAGACAAGACATCCCCCTATCGATCCTCCTCGAAACGACCCGCGACCAGGGCGACAAGGGCTTCGACCGCGGCCTGGGCCTGGGGGCCCCGTGCCTTGATCTCGAGGGTCGAGCCGGGGCCGGCGGCCAGCATCATCAGGCCCATGATCGAAAGGGCGTCCACCGTGTGATACTCCTTGGTCACCTGGATTTCCGCGTCGAAGGCGCTGGCCAGCTTGACGAACTTGGCCGAGGCCCGGGCGTGCAGGCCCCGCTCGTTGACGATTTCGACGGTCCCCCGGGCGCTCACTTCTCGCCGGCCAGGACATAGGAGGCGACGGAGATGTATTTGCGCCCGGCCTCCTGGGCGTGGGCGACGCAGGCGCCGAGCGGCTCGCGGGTGCGCACGCTGGCCAGCTTGATCAGCATCGGCAGGTTGAGCCCGGCGATGACTTCGGCCCTCGTCTGCTCCATCACCGAAATGGCCAGGTTGGACGGGGTGCCGCCGAACATGTCGGTGAGCAGGATGACGCCCTTGCCGGTGTCCACCTCGCCGCAAGCCTTGAGGATATCCCGCCGGCGCCGCTCCATGTCGTCGTCGGCCCCGATGCAGATGGCGGCCACGGCGATCTGCGGGCCGACCACATGCTCCATGGCGTAGACGAATTCCTCGGCCAGCCGCCCGTGTGTCACGATCACGAGCCCGATCATGCAAGAGGCCTCAACCGCACGTCCCTTTAGCCTGGCGTCTACGCCCCGGCGCGGCCGCCGGGCGGCGCGAAGCGGGCTTGATACGCCTGTTGGCGATGCGCTCCAAGGTGTTCGAGGGCCAGCCGAAGTTTCGCCGGCGCGGAAGCCTCCAAGGCCCGAATCTCTAGGCGCGGAACGGCCACGCCCAGGATCGTCCGCTCGCCGGCGCCCGCGAGGCGTTCGATGGAGCGGCCGTCGGGCGGGGGGCAGGCCGCCAGCACGATTTCCGCCAGGGCGAGGGACGGCTTGGGCAGGATCCCCACCCCGCGCGCCTCGATCAGCCCGCTCAAGGCCGCGGGCGCCTTGCCGTAGAGCCGCCCCCGGCTGACGAACACCTGGACCCGGTCGTCGGCCACCAGGCGCAAGCCGTGGGCCGGCGCGCGCAGGGCCAGGTCGCTCTTGCCGG
>JACDGF010000265.1 GCA_013815405.1 Caulobacteraceae bacterium
CGGCGTCCAGCACCCCCAGGATCCGCCCGCCGCGGGCGGCCTGAACGAGAATCAGACTGCTAAGGCCGTCTTCCGTAGGCGCCGGCGCTTTGAGCACCACAGGGCGCCCGCTCCAGGCGCCCAGTCGCGCGATCTGACGGACCACATTGCGGTGCGTCACCGTCTTGCCGCGGTTGTCGCCCTGCTTGACCTCGACGTCCTGCTCGCGCGGATCGAAACGGATCAGCCACACTTCGCCGCCCCCGGGGGGCCTGCGTCCAGAGCCCACCGCGACCTTGCCGTCGGCGCGCATCTTCATCTGCGGCGGGGCCGGACCCGCCCGCCGCGCGGCGCGGATGAGCGCCTCGACCGCTTCGGCCTTGTCGCCGGACGCCTGGGCGGCGCCATCGACGATCACCTGGGGCGTATAGACGTCGCGCAGCCCCAGCCGGCGGTCGATAGCACGCTGGCGGTCGGTGAATTCGGGCTTGGCGAAGGTGTCCTTCCAGCCGAGGTAGTCCCAGTAGTCCATCGGCCAGGTAAGGGCGAGAACCCCGGGACGATCGGCGATCTTGGCCACGAAGGCGTTGGCCTTGCCGCAGGACGAGCACCCCTGGGCAGTGAAGAGCTCCACCACCACCGGCATGCGCGCCCAGGCCGCGCCGGCGCAAAACCAGCCCGCGCAGACCAGCCCCAGGAGCACGACCCTTCTCATGACGTCGCAATTAAGCGGAGTTTGGCGAAGGGGACGTTCACGAAACTGTGAGCGCGGCCGATCCCTCAGGCGGGCGCCTTGGCCAACTTGCGCAGGACGAAATTGAGGACGCCGCCGTTCTTGAAATAGGTCAGTTCCGTGGGGGTGTCGATACGGCAGCGGACCGGGAACCGGGCGATCCTCCCGTCAACGGGGCGGTAGAGTTCCACCATCAGCTGGCGGCGCGGATGGATGTCGGCCAGATCGCGGATGGTGACGATCTCATCGCCGGTGAGGCCCAGGCGATGCCAGCCGTCGGCGACGAACTGCAGGGGAAGCACGCCCATACCGACCAGATTCGAGCGGTGGATGCGCTCGAAGCTCTCGGCGATCACCGCGCGGACGCCCAGGAGCTTGGCGCCTTTGGCCGCCCAGTCGCGGGAGGATCCCGTGCCGTATTCCTTGCCGGCGAAGACCACCGTGCCCCGCCCCTCGGCCTTGTAGCGCATCGCCGCGTCGTAGATCGGCATCACTTCTCCCGATGGGAAATGCCGGGTG
Organism: Caulobacteraceae bacterium; assembly: GCA_013815405.1. Lineage (GTDB taxonomy): Bacteria > Pseudomonadota > Alphaproteobacteria > Caulobacterales > Caulobacteraceae > Acaudatibacter. Next base: position 1,232 of record JACDGF010000265.1, read on the forward strand.
ACGCCGCCCTCGATCTCGGGCGTGATCCTGTTGCGGATGCGGATGTTGGCAAAGGTCCCGCGCATCATCACTTCGTGGTTGCCCCGCCTGGCGCCATAGGAATTGAAATCAGCCTGGCTGACCTGGCGCCCGGACAGATAGTCGCCGGCCGGGGAGGCCTTGCGGATGTTGCCGGCCGGGCTGATGTGGTCGGTGGTGATCGAATCGCCGAAGATGCCCAGGATGCGCGCCTCGAGGATGTCGCCGACGGCCTCGGGCGTCATGGCCAGGCCCTCGAAGTAGGGCGGGTTCTGGACATAGGTGGACCCCGCCTCCCAGGCATAGGTCTGGCCGCCGGCGACCTCGATCGCCCGCCAGTTGTCGTCCCCCTCGAAGACGTCCTGGTAGCGGGCGGCGAACATCTCGCTTCCCACCACCTTGCGCTGGACCTCGGCGATCTGGGCGTTGGTGGGCCATACGTCCTTGAGGAAGATGTCCTTGCCGCCCTTGCCCTGGCCCAGGGGCTCGGTGGTCAGGTCGGTCAGCATCGAGCCGGCCAGGGCGTAGGCCACCACCAGGGGCGGCGAGGCCAGGTAGTTGGCGCGCACGTCCGGGTTCACCCTTCCTTCGAAATTGCGGTTGCCCGAGAGCACCGAGACCGCCACCAGGTCGCCCTCCTGCACGGCCTTGGAAATCGGCTCCGACAGCGGCCCCGAATTGCCGATGCAGGTCGTGCAGCCATAGCCGACCAGGTTGAAACCCAGGGTGTCCAGGGGCTTGGTCAGTCCGGCCTTGGTCAGATAGTCGGTCACCACCTGGGAGCCCGGGGCCAGCGACGTCTTCACCCACGGCTTGACCTTCAGGCCCTTGGCGACGGCGTTCTTGGCCAGCAGGCCGGCGGCGATGAGCACGCCCGGATTGGAGGTGTTGGTGCAGGACGTGATCGCGGCGATCACCACGTCGCCGTTGCCGATGTCGTGGCCTTCTCCCTCCGCCGCAAGGCGAAGGGGCGCGGTCATCTCGTTCTTGCCGAATTCGCCGTGCAGGGCCTCGCGGAAGCCGCGCGCCGCGTCGCTGAGCACCACCCGGTCCTGAGGCCGCTTTGGGCCGGCCAGGGAGGGAACCACCGTGGAAAGGTCCAGCTCCACGGTGTCGGAGAAGACCGGGGGATCCATCCCGGGTTGGACCCACAGGCCCTGTTCCTTGGCGTAGGCTTCCACCAGGGCGACGCGTTCGGGAGCGCGGCCGGTCGCGGTCAGATAGTCCAGCGTCGCCTGGGTGATGGGGAAGAAGCCGCAGGTGGCGCCGTATTCTGGGGCCATGTTGGCGAGGGTGGCCTGGTCCTCCACGGTGAGGTTGGCCAGGCCGGGGCCGAAATATTCGACGAATTTGCCCACGACGCCCTTGTTGCGCAGCATCTGGGTGACGGTGAGCACCAGGTCGGTCGCCGTGGCGCCCTCCGGCAGGGCGCCGGTGAGGTGAAAGCCGATCACTTCGGGAATCAGCATCGGGATCGGCTGGCCCAGCATGGCCGCTTCCGCCTCGATGCCGCCCACCCCCCAGCCGAGGACCGAAAGGCCGTTGACCATGGTGGTGTGGCTGTCGGTGCCGACCACGGTATCCGGATAGGCGAGCGTCCCACCGTCCTCCTCCTTGATCCACACGGTCTGGGCGAGGTTCTCCAGATTCACTTGGTGGCATATGCCGGTGCCGGGGGGCACGACGCGGAAATTGTCGAAGGCCGCCGAACCCCAGCGCAGGAAGCGATAGCGCTCGATGTTGCGCTCGTATTCCTTGTCGACGTTTTTGGAAAAGCTGCTGGCGGCGCCGAAGTGGTCGACCATCACCGAATGGTCGATGACCAGGTCGACGGGGTTGAGCGGGTTGATCTTCGCCGGGTCGCCCCCGAGCTTGGCCAGGGCGTCGCGCATGGCCGCCAGGTCGACGACCGCCGGGACGCCGGTGAAGTCCTGCATCAGCACCCGGGCCGGGCGGAAGCTGATCTCGTGCCGCGCCTCGCCCTTGTCGTCCAGCCAGGCGGCGAAGGCCGCCAAGTCCCCCTGGACGCTCGACGCGGCGTCTTCGTTGCGCAGCAGATTTTCCAGCAGCACCTTCATGCACACGGGCAGGCGCGAAATACCCGCCAGGCCGGCCGCTTCGGCGGCGCGCAGGCTGTAGTAGTGATAGGCTTTGGTTCCGACGGCGAGTTCGCGGCGGGTGTCGAGGCTGTCGAGCGACGGCATGAGAGGGGGATCCTTTTCCTGTTCCAGGCCGTCCGAAAATCGGTTCGGAGGATAGCGCGCGGATCGGGGCGGACACACAGCGTCCGTCCCGCGCGGCGCCGTCCCCGTGCGGCCGCGGGTTACTTAGACCGGGGGGGTCGGCGCGTCCATGTAGGGCGAGCTGAGAGGCTTGCGCCAAGCCGGAGCCCCCTTCCCCGCCTTCGGCGGTACTTCCCCCATGGGGGGAAGAGCGCGCGTCGTTTCTCTCTCCTCCCCTCCGCCAACGGGAGGGGGACCCCGAAGGGGTGGAGGGGGCCGGGGCCGTGCGCCCGCCAACCGGAATGATCACCGCCTTGCATATCGAAAACCTCGCCATGCAACGTGGCGAACGGGTGCTGTTCCGGGGGCTGAACCTAAGCCTCAAGGCGGGTGAGGCGGTGGCCCTGACGGGGCCCAACGGGGCGGGCAAGACCAGTCTGCTGCGAACGGTGGCGGGCCTGATCCGGCCGCTGGCGGGTGAGGTGCGATTCGCCGGCGCGCTGGGCGCCTTGGATGCGCGGGACGCCCGGCGGGGCGGCTGCCATCTGATCGGGCATCAGGACGGGCTGAAACCCGGGCGCACGGCGCGCGAGGAGTTGGTTTTCCAGACGCGATGGACCGGCGGCGGCGGCGAGGCCGCCCTGGCGGTCGCCGAGGCTTGGGGCCTGACGCGATGGCTGGGTCTGGAGGTGCGCGTGCTGTCGGCCGGCCAGCGCCGGCGGCTGGCCC
>JACDGF010000266.1 GCA_013815405.1 Caulobacteraceae bacterium
TCATGGTTCAAGCGCGGCCTGCGCCGTATGCAATTCTGCCTCCAACGCCTCCTGACGCCGCCGCCTCTATGGGCCGCTTGGAAAAATGATGGGTGGTAAGGATGGGGTCGGGTGATGGGTATCGAAGCCGCGGCGGGCAGGGTCCAGCGCCCCGGCGCCGCCGCCGCGCCAGCGGTCGCGGCGCAAAAGCGCGGGCGCGGGCGCGACCTGAAGCCCCTGGCTGGCCTTGGACCCTACCTTAGGCGCCACTGGCAGGACGCGGCCCTCGCCGGCGTGTTCCTGATTCTCTCGACCGCCGCGACCCTGGGCGTGACGTCCGCCGCGCGGGCGTTGGCCGACCTCGGGTTCGCGTCACACTCGGCCGGAGCGATCGCGCGGTATTTCCTGATCCTGGGCGGCGTCCTGGCCCTCCTGGCACTGGCCACGGCCGGACGTTTCTACTTCATCGGCAAGCTCGGCGAGCGGGTTGTCGCCGACATCCGCATCGCCCTCTACGCCAACGTCATGACCCTGGATCAGGCCTATTTCCTGAAGGTGCGGACCGGCGAGGTGCTCTCGCGCATGACCACCGACCTCACCATCGTCGAGAACATGGTCGGCGCCTCGGTGTCTGTCGCCTTGAGGAACCTCCTGACCGTGGCCGGCGCCCTGACGGTTCTCATCATCGTCAACCCGGCCTTCACCGGCTTCGTGGCCTTGCTGGCCGGCCTGATCCTGGCGCCTCTGTTCAAGGTGGGCCGACGGGTGCGCCGGCTGTCGGTCCGCGCTCAACAACGTTTCGCCGAGGCGGTAGGTTACGCCGGCGAGACCCTGGACGCCTTGGATACGGTCCAGGCCTTCGGCCGCGAAGCCGCCGCGGCCGGGAGGTTCAAAACGGCCGTCGAGACTGCGTTCGGCGTGTCGCTGGCCCGCCTCCGCGCCCGCGCCGCCATGACCGCCCTGGTCATGCTGCTGGTGGCCGGCGGAGTCGGGCTGGTCCTTTGGAGGGCGTCCCTGGCCGCCTTCGTCGACCACACCATGACCGCCGGCGCCTTGCTCCAATTCGTTTTCCTCTCGGTGCTGGCGGCTGGCGCCGTGGGCTCCCTGGGCGAGACCTGGGGCGATGTGCAGAAGACGGCCGGAGCGATGGAGCGGATCGGAGAGCTTCTGGCGGCTCGCCCCACGATCGCCTCGCCGCCCAGGCCCGTCCCATTGCCCGCGCCGGCGCGCGGCGAGATCGCTTTCGACACCGTGGTCTTCGCCTATCCCGGCCGCCAGGGCTTGCCGGCCCTGAACGGCTTCGACCTCAGTGTAAGACCCGGTGAACGCGTCGCCCTGGTCGGCGCCTCGGGGGCGGGCAAGAGCACGGTCTTTCGTCTGCTCCTTAGGTTCTATGATCCGCGGAACGGCGCGGTGCGCATCGACGGCGTCGACTTGCGCGACGCCGACCCGGCTGAGGTTCGCGCCCGCACCGCCCTGGTGGCGCAGAACGCGCCGCTGTTTTCCGGATCGGCGCTGGAAAACCTTGCGTTCGGCGCCGAAGGGGCGAGTCGCGGGGCGCTCGCCGCCGCGGCCCGGACCGCCCAGGCCGCCGCCTTCCTCACCGCCTTGCCGCAAGGCCTCGATACACCCTTGGGGGAACGCGCCAAGACCCTCTCGGGCGGGGAGCGCCAGCGCTTGGCCATCGCCCGGGCCCTGGTCAAGGACGCGCCCATCCTCCTACTGGACGAAGCCACCAGCGCCCTCGACGCGGAGAACGAGCGGCTTGTCCAGCAGGCCTTGCGCGAAGCCATGGCGGGCCGCACGACCTTGGTGATCGCCCATCGCCTGGCGACCGTGCTGGAGGCCGACCGGATCGTGGTCATGGACGCCGGCCGGGTGGTCGAGACCGGGACCCATGCGGAACTCTCGGGTCGCGGAGGCCTCTACGCGCGATTGGCAAGGCTTCAGTTCGGCCTGAGGGTGGCGTGACGCACCGCCTCCCTAGCGGCGTGCGCGCGCCATGATCTCGCCGCGAATTCTCGCCGAGGTGCGACTATTTCGGAATGACGATCCGGCTCTCGCTAGTTCGCCGCCTTCAGCCGCTCCAGCAGCTTGGGGTGGAGTTCGGAATTGGCCGCGCAGATCGAGCCCGCCGCCAGGGGATTCTCGCCGCCGTCGGCGTCGGTGACGCGCCCCCCCGCTTCGGTGACCAGCAGCAGGCCCGCCGCCAGGTCCCAGGCCGCCAGGTCCCGTTCCCAGAAGCCGTCGAAGCGCCCCGCCGCCACCCAGGCGAGGTCCAGTGCGGCCGAGCCGAAGCGACGCACGCCCGACACCCGCTGGCTCACCTGATGCAGCTCCTTGAGGAACCGGCCGTGCTGGCCATGACCCATGAACGGGATTCCGGTCGCGAACACCGCCTCCTCGAACCGCGTGCGGGCGGCCACCCGCAGACGCCGGTCATTGAGAAAGGCGCCGCGCCCCCGCTCGGTCCAGAACAGGTCGGAATTGGCCGGGTTGTAGGTCACTCCGGCGACAATCTGGCCCTCGCGCGCCAGGGCGATGTTGATCGCGAAGTGGGGCATGGCGTGCAGGAAGTTGGTAGTGCCGTCCAGGGGGTCGACGATCCAGGTGTGAGTCTTGTCCGTGCCCTCGATCATCCCCCGCTCCTCTCCCAGGAAGCCATAGCCGGGACGGGCCTGGAGCAATTGCTCGAAAAGGGTCTGCTCGGCCTTCAGGTCGGCGGCGGTCACATAGTCGGCGGCGCCCTTCTTGGACACCTGAAGTTCGGCCACCTCGCCGAAATCCCGGGCCAGGGCGCGCCCGGCCTTGCGGGCGGCGGCGATCATCACCTTGATGAGCGCGCTGGGCGTGCTCACCGGCCTAGTCGGCCCGGCGCAGGTATTCGCCCGTTTCGGTGGAAACCAGAATGCGCTCCCCCTCGCCCATATAGGGCGGGATCATGATCCTCATGCCGTTGGAGGCCTTGGCGGGTTTGTAGGACGACGACGCGGTCTGGCCTTTCACCGTGGGCTCGGTCTCCACCACCTCCAGAACCACGCTTTCCGGCAACTCGATGCCGATCGGCCGCTCTTCGTGGAATTCGAGGGAGACGACCATGCCGTCGTGCAAGAAGCGGACCTGGTCTTCGCCGACGAAATCCTTTTGCAGCTCGATCTGGTCGTAGGTCTTCTGGTCCATGAACACCAGGGCGTCGCCCTGTTCATACAAGAACTGGAAATCCTTCTGCTCCAGGGTCACCCGCTCGACGGTGTCGGAGGAGCGGAAGCGCTCGTTGAGCTTGCGCCCGTCGATCAGGTTCTTCAACTCAACCTGGGCGAAGGCGCCGCCCTTTCCGGGCTTCACGTGCGCGGTCCTCACCGCCACCCACAGGCCGCCGTCATGCTGGATGACGTTGCCGACCCGGATGGCGTTACCGTTGATTTTCATCGTTTCTCGTGGGCCGCCGGGGATGGAAATTGGGGCGCGGACCCTAGGGGAGGGGCGCCGGCAAGGCAAGGCGAGGGATGGGTGGTCGTTACGGCCGCATCCGGTCCTTCAGCCCCTCGCCGATCTCCGCGTTGAAGGCCGTCACCGCCGCCGCCGGGCCGGCCTCATGGGCCCACACGCCGGCTGAAACGGCCAGGAAATCCGCCCCGGCCGCGACCAGGGGGCGGCAGTTGGCGGGCGTGATCCCGCCGATGGCGACGCAGGGGATGAGCATGGTCTCCTGCCAGATGGAGAGGATCTCAGGGTCGGGGCGACGGCTCGTGGTCTTGGTGTCGGTGGCGAAGAAGGCGCCGAAGGCCACATAGTCTGCCCCCGCCTCGGCCGCGGTCATGGCGAGGTCCCGGCTGTCGTGGCAGGTGACGCCGACGATCTTATCTTGGCCCATCAGCCGCCGCGCGGCCTCGACCGGCCCGTCCTCCTGACCGATATGAGCGCCGTCGCAATCCAGGCGCGCGGCAAGTTCGGGTCGGTCGTTGAGGATCAGGGCCACGCCTTGGGCGCGGGCGATCGGCCTTAGCGACGAGACCGCGGCCCCGATGGCGGCTTCGGACGCGTCCTTGAGGCGGATCTGCAGGGCCGCCACGTCGCCCCTCCCCAACGCCTCCTTCAAAGTCCCGGCGAAAGCCGCCAGGTCGGCGACGACCGGCGGGGTGATCAGATAAAGGCGGCAGGCGGGAGGCATGGTTGTCTCCATGCCCGCTTTCCCGTCAGGCGGGCAACAGCACCCTGAGG
>JACDGF010000267.1 GCA_013815405.1 Caulobacteraceae bacterium
GTCCTGGCTTTCGCGGGCGTGCCCCAGATCGTGCTCATTGCCGCCGCAGTGACGGCGTTCGGGCCGTGGTGGGGCGGCGCCTATAGCTGGATCGCGACCTTGACCTCGTCCCTGGTGGGCTTCTGGCTCGGTCGGGCGATCGGCGCCCAGGGGTCCCGACGGTGGAGTAGCGAAGGCTTGGAGCGGATTACGCAGGCGATTGGTCGAAACGGTTTCTGGGCGAGCCTCGCCGTCCGGCTTTTTCCCTTCGCCCCCTTCGTAGTGGTCAATATGGCCGCTGGCGTTACGCCCATGCGGTTCGCGGACTTCATCGCGGGGACAGCGATTGGGATCGTTCCCAAGATCGCCTTCACGGCGCTGACCGGGGGCGCGGCAATCAGGCTCATCAACGACGGCGACGGGTGGTCGGCGCTCGTCCTCCTGACTATCGCCGCCCTCGCCTGGTTCGGCCTGGCCCTGGCGGCGAGGCGCTGGTTGAAGCGGTGATACCCGCCGCCACGTCCCCGCCCTGGAACCCGCCGGAGCGGCCGCTGGGGTGCGCGATCATCGGGCTGGGGGCACGGGGCGCGAGCTTCGCCCGGCGGCTGTCGCGATTCGAGGGCATTGCGCTCAAGTGGCTCGCCGATGTTTCCCAGGATCGCCTGGCCACCCGCGCGGAAGGCCTGCCCGGCGCCGCTCCTCGGCTGACCCCGGACGCCGCGCGCGTCTTTGAGGATCCGGCCGTCGAGGCCGTGTTCATCACCGTCCCCGATCATCTACACCGCGACATGGCGCTCGCCGCCTTCGCCGCCGGCAAGCACGTGTTCCTCGAAAAGCCCCTGGCCACCACCCTGGCCGACGCCCTGGCGATCCTCGGCGCCTGGCAAGCCTCCGGCCGCGTGCTCAAGCTGGGCCATGTGCTGCGCGAGGCGCCCTTCTATCGCGCCGCGCGGGCCGTGATCGCCGAAGGGCGCCTCGGCCGGATCCACGCCATCCGCCTGACCGACGACCTGGGCGTCGTCCACGGCGCAAGCTACATGCGCCGCTGGCACCGCCAGAGCGCCCATTCCGGCGGCCTGATGATCCACAAGGGCTGCCACGATCTGGATCTAATCTGCTGGCTGCTCGACACCCGGCCTACGCGCGTCGCCAGCTTCGGAGGCGCGCGGATTTTCGCGCGACCCCCGCCCGCCCCCTTCTGCTCGGCCTGCCCAGAGCGTCCCCACTGCCCCTACCAGGACACCGGCGCCTACGAGGCCCGCACGCCGGCCGAGGCGGCGGACCCGACCGCTTTCGGCCTCGACGTCTGCGTCTTCACGCCCGAGCCGGACATCGTCGACAACCAGGTCGTCGCCTTCGAACTGGCCGGCGGCGCGCGCGGCTCATTTTCCCTGGCCATGCAGAACCCCCACGGTTCCGAGCGGACGCTCTCCCTCCTCGGCGAGAACGGCCGGCTCGATGGCAATTTCGACCAAGGCAGGTTCGAGGTCGCCACCAACAATAAAGGCGCGGCGCGCCGGAGATGGTCGGCCAAGGGCGCCTCGCGCTCCGGCCATGGCGGCGGCGACGAAGGGACTCTCCGCGCCTTTCTGGAAGCCTGCCTTGGCCGCGCCGCGCCTCAGGCGCCGACGCCCGACGATGCTCTGAGGGGGCTCGTCTTCGCCCTGGCGGCGGAAGAGTCGCGCCGGCGCGGCGTGGTGGTCGAGGTCGACGAGGCGCTCACGGGGTTCAAGTGAGGGGCGGCCTGAAGCGGCGCTCGCCCGGTCGGCGCGTTGTCGACCAACAGCGCCTCGATCAGACGCGCCGTGGATCGCGCCAGATCGGCGGCCTCCTCGGCGGTCGGCGCCCCGGCGTCGGGCCTCGCGAAAGCCAGCACGCGATCGGCCTCGGCGACGAGCCCGCTCGCTTCGGCAAAAGGGCGCACCTGCTCGGGCTTGATCAGCGAAAGGTCGGCCGGCCCACCGCTCGAGGCGGAAAGGCGAACGCCGGCGGCGCACCGTAGCGCCTTGGCCAGCAGGGCGGGCGCTTCCTCCGGAAAGCCGCCGGCCGCGAGCACGCCGGCCATCTTGATCGCGCGTTCCGCCTCGCCTCGCCATTCTTCCGCCCGCGCCATGGGGCCGTGTGTCGCGCCGCCGGCATCGGCGAATTCCGGCGCGGCATGCAGGACGCTCCGGCTACCGCCGGCCAGATCGACCATTCCCGATCGGGCCAGGCGTGTGAGGGTGAGCCAGGTCGCGCGGCCGATCACCTCGATGGGCAGGGCGGAGGCGTCCTCACGCCCGTTCAGCCGTTCGACCTCGTTTTCGAGCGCCTCGGCGTCGAGATCCAGCACGGCCAGCATTCGCGCCGCGCCGCCGGGGCCGGCCCGAACCTCGATCCTGAGAGCCCGTTCGCGGTGACGGGCGCGCAGGTCCTCAGCCGCCCCCTCTTCGGGTGAGAGGATGCGCGGGCCCAGGGCGTCGGCGGCGTCCAGCATCGAGCGCATGCGGTCGATGAGCGCGCCCCTGCCGGAGGGCATCTTCAGGGCCCCGATGTCGCCCCGGCCGTCCAGCAGTCCGTCGGCCAGCGCCTGTTTGACATTCAACAGGTGCAGGATCGCGTGCTCGATGCTGCCCTCGGTGACCAGGTTGATCACCGTCACCGATCGCGTCTGGTTCTTGCGCCATGCCCGGGCGATGCGCTGTTCCAGCTTGGCCGGATTCCACGGCAGGTCGAGGTTCACCACCGCGCTGGCCGCCTGCAGGTTCAGCCCCACGCTGCCGCTGTCGGTCGAGAGGAAGAGGCGGCAGTCGGGATCGTTCTTGAAGCGATTGATCTCCTCGCGGCGGCGCGCCTGGGGGACCGAGCCGGTGTGCCAGGCGGCCTCGACGCCCAGTTCGGCGGCCAGCTCACGCACCAGCGTCAGCATCCGCTCCCATTCGGAGAAGATGATGATCTTGCGGCCCGGCTCCGCCAGCAGATCGCCCAGGACTCCCTCGAGTTCCTCCAGCTTGGGGCACACCCGGCATTCCGGATCGAGGATGGCCGGCGTGTCGCAGACCATCCGCATGCAGGCGAGCAGCATCTGCAGGCGGTCGAACTCGGCCGGGGTGAGGGGCCGGCGCTGGGCGCGGGCGACCAGCTGGGCCATCGGCGCGCGATAGTCCTCGTAGCGGTCCCCCTGCTCGGGCGCCATGGGGACGAAATAGGTCTTGACCGTGCGGCCCGGCAGTTCGGTTTCGACGTCGGACTTGCGCCGGCGCAGCAGCACCGGTTCGATCCGCCGGCGCAGTTCGGCGAGGTTGCGGTAGTCCACCGGCCGGCCGCGCTCGTCGAGTTCGTAGAACGCGCGGTTGAACCGGAACAGCGGCCCCACCAGCTCCGGGTCGAGGTACTGGACGATCGAATAGAGCTCGTCGATGCGGTTCTCCACCGGGGTTCCGGTAAGTACGAAGGCGTAGGGCGAGCGCAGCGACTTGACCTTGCCGGCGGTCTTGGTGTGCCAGTTCTTGATCCTCTGGGCCTCGTCGAGGATGATGACGTCCGGCTTCAGGGTGTCGTTGATCGCCGCCGCGTCGATCAGCACCTGCTCATAGTTGACGATGGTGAAGAACGTCCCCTGCCGATAGGCGAAAAGCCGCGCGGGCCTGGGGCCGAAGACGGGCCGCGCCGGCCGTTCGGTGAAGAACGCGATCTGTTCCTCCCACTCGGCCTTCAGCGAGGCGGGGCAGACCACCAACACCCGCTCCACGCTCTTGCGGCGGGCGAGCAGCTCGCAGGCGGCGATCGCCTGGACGGTCTTGCCCAGCCCCATCTCGTCGGCCAGCAGGGCGCGCTCGCCGAAGGCGAGGTGCATCATGCCTTCGCGCTGGTAGGGCAGGAGCGGGTGGCGCAGGGCGTCGAAGCTTTCCGCGCCGCTCTCGACCTCGGCCAGGAACGCGGCCCGCGCCTCCTTGCGCGAGCGCTCCCGTCGCGCGCGTTCCAGCCAGGGGGCGAAGTGTCGAGAGATGCGCAGGTGTCGCCTGACCTCGCCGGGCGCGGCCTCATAGGCCTCGATCAGCGCCTCGATCTCGCCCGGCGCGGCGCGAAGCCGCCCCTCGGCGTCGAGAAAGGGCGCCAGGAAGCCGCGCGTCTCGGCCGACGCGCCGCCCGCCGCGCGCGGCCATGCGATGGCCGGCGTGGGTTCGCCCTGCCGCCGCAGAAACACCTCGACCCGTTCTGGGC
>JACDGF010000268.1 GCA_013815405.1 Caulobacteraceae bacterium
TTGCATGCCAGGGCCGCGGATCCCAAGGACACCGACTGGGCTGGAATAGATCGGCTGTACGCCACGCTGGAGCGGCTGGCGCCCTCGCCGGTGGTGACGCTCAACCGGGCGGTGGCGACCGCCAAGGCGCGCGGGCCGGTCGAGGCCTTGGCGATGATCGAGCCCTTGGCCGGGCGGCTGGGCGGCTATTTCCACTTTTTCGGGCTGAAGGGAGCGCTTCTGGATAAGCTTGGCCGCTCGGCGGAGGCCCGCGCCTGCTTCGACCGCGCCATCGCCCTGGCGGGCACGCCAGCGGAAGCCGCCCACATCCGCCAGCATCTCGACCGCCTGAGCGAGCCAAGCGCGCCCGCCACCGCCCGGTCGGGGTCGTGACCCGAAAGACCACCATGGCGTCGCCGGCCCGCCAGGGGCGCGAATGAGATTGGCCTCAAGCGGTCGGAGCCGCTATGGTTTGCGCCGCCTCCCGAGCCAGCGTCTTTATCCCCCTTCGACCCCCGTGATCGCCACACGCATCGCCCTCTTGCTGTTCCTGCCCTCCCTCGCCCTGAGCCTGTTCTGGCTGGGCGCGAGGCCCGATTGGGGGATGGCGCCGGCGGCGGTGGTCGGCTGGTACCTGGCCGACCTCCTGTCGGGGGCCACCCACATGTACCTGGACTATCGTCCCTGCATCCCCGGCGTCGGTCTGGATCGGTTGTTCTTCTATCGCGGTTCGCGCGGATCGGCGGACTACGCCGCCCTGAAGAACCAGATCATGGCCCGCATCGGGCCGTTCGAGCGCTTGGTGTTCGATTTCAAGATCCACCACCCGCAACCCGCGGCGCTGGGTCGGCGAAGCTTCCTCTATCTCGCCAGGTCGCCGGCGTTGTTCATCGCCCTGCCCCTGGCGCTAGCGCTCAACGTCGCCTGCTGGGCAGGGAAGGTTCCCGGCTGGCTGGGCGTCGGCGCGGCCGTCCTGCTGTTCGGGGGCGGCCTGGCGCAATATTTTCATGGGACCCTCCACCGCGAGGAAGCCCCCTGGGACACTCCGTGGTTTCTCGCCTTGCCGCGCCGGCTGGGCCTGCTGATGACGCCCGAGGCGCACGAGCGCCATCATGCGACCCTGACCCGCGATTTTTCCACCACCAGCGGCTGGTCCAATCCCCTGCTGAACCTCGTCTTTGGCGCCCTGCGGCGCCGAGGGATGATTTCCCCGGCCGGTTTGGAGCCGACCTGACAGATCCTACAGGGTCGCGGTGTAGATCTGGCGAAGGACCGCCAGGCGCGCCCTGTCCAGGGCAACCGTCTCCCCCTCCAGCGCGCGGTCGAGCGCGTCCAGGCGCCAGTGCCAGCCCTCGGCGAAATCCACCATCTCGCCGCCGCCCTTCAAGATGTGGGTGAGCATCAGGCGGCAGCCGTCCGGCGTGGGAGACAGTTCGAACCGAACCAGGGAGTCGCCGTGGGTCTCGCTCGCCGGCCAAACATACTCCAGCAGGCGCGGCGGCGCCCAGGCGGTGATCGTCCCCTCCATGGGGACGCGCCCATGGTCCAGGCCCAGGCGAAAGCGCCCGCCCGGGCGGGCTTCCACCGTCGCGTCGGCCTGCATCCATCGCGCCAAGCCCTCCGGCTCGACCAGGGCCTCCCATACCCGGTCCGCCGGTTTGGCGAGGGGACGCTCGAAACGCAGGGCGGGATGGCCGTCTACCTCGATGCGCCGCCCATCCCGCGTCGCCTCCGGCGGAAAGGATCGGGCGTAATGGTCGCGCAGGCGCCGCCAGGATTGCTTGCCGTCCCCGACTCGCGCGCCCTCGCCGGCGAGGTCGGCGGCGAGACGATCCAGGAGCACGGTCCAGCCGGCCGCGGTGCGCGGCGCGTCGTCGGGCGCGCCGAAGCGATGGGTGAGGATCAGGCGGCAGCCGTCTCCCTCGGGGGCGAGTTCCCACCGCACGACCTGGCCGGGGGCGAGGTTTTCGAACCAGCTGTGCTCGAACACCCTGGGCGGTTCAAACGTCAGCACCCGGCCCCGGCTTTCCATACCGGTGTCGCCGAAACGATAGTCGAACGCCGCGCCCGCCTTCAGGGGGCCTGGGTCGCCCAGCCACTCCACGCCCATCCAGTGGGCGATGCGTTCGGGGGTCGTCAGGGCGGCCCAGACCTTTTCCACCGATTGGCCGATGGGCCGGGAAAGGTCGAACTCGGGCCCCTGACCGGTCCGTCGGAAGGCGGCGTCGACGGGTTTGGTCACGGTCAACTCTCCTGATCCAGATGTTGCTCCAGGGCGTCCAGGCGCGCGTTCCAGAACCGTCGATAGGGGGCGAGCCAAGCGTCGAGTTCGGCCAGCGGGGCGGGGTCCAGCCGATAAAGGCGCCGTTGGGCGTCGCCGCGGACGCGCACCAGCCCGGCTTCGCGCAACGCCCTCAGGTGTTTGGACGCGGTGGGTTGGGTGACCTCTAGCGCCCGCTCGATCTCGCCGGCCGAGCGCTCTCCCTCCTGGAGTGCTTCCAGCATGCGGCGGCGGATGGGATCGGCCAGCGCGGAAAAGGTGGCGTGCATGGAATTCGTACATGCCTAAACAAGAATATACCGTCAACGGCATACTAAAGGTCGATCCACCCGCCCGGGCGGCGGAAACCGCTTGCGCACCGAGCGGGGGCAAGGTCTGTTGCCGCGAGGGATCCGTTCTAAAGACTTTTCAAGGAGCGCCCGTGTGACGACGGCGACCGACCAGTCCGCCTCCGATGCGCGGCTGCCGACGCCCGCGCTCCTGGCCTTCGCCATGCCCGGCGTTTGCATCGGGGCCCTGGCCGTGGCCCTGCCGGTCTATCTGCCGCACTATTACGCCGGTCATTTCGGCCTGGCGCTGCCGGCGATCGGCCTGGCGTTCATGGCCGTGCGCCTGATCGACACCCTGATCGACCCCCTGCTCGGCGTGGCCATGGACCGCACGCGCTCGCGGCTGGGCCGTTACCGGCCCTGGCTAGCCGCCGGGGCCCCGGTCCTGATGCTGGCGGTCTATATGCTGTTCAACCCCCAAGGAGGGATCAGCTACGCCTATCTCGTCGGCTGGCTCCTCGCCTACTACATCGGCGCGTCACTGATCGTTCTCTCCCACGCTTCCTGGGCGTCGGTGATCGCCTCCAGATACCACGAGCGGTCGCGCGTCTTCGGCGCCATCCAGCTCGTCAGCATCATCGGCGCGGCCGTCGCCCTGATCCTGCCGATCGCCATGGCCCGGCACGATGGCTCGAGCGGCTCGGGCGACGTCGGCGCCATGGGCTGGTTCATCTTCTGGGCCGCGCCCGCCGGCGTCGCCCTGGCCCTGGCCCGCACACCCGAACGCATCGTTCCCGAGCAGAAGGGCGAAAAGTTCACGCTCAAAGACTATTGGGAAATGGTCTCCCGACCGGACATGCGGCGCATCATCATCGCCGACTTCTGCCTGGCGATGGGCCCCGGCTGGATGGCGGCCCTCTACCTCTTCTATTTCCACGACGCCCGCGGCTTCACCATCGCCGACGCCAGCAAGCTTTTGCTGATCTATGTGGCGGCCGGCGTCGCCGGCGCGGCGGCCTTGAGCTTCGCCGCCATCCGCCTGGGCAAGCACCGCACCCTGATGGGCGCGAGCACCGGCTATTCCCTGGGCCTGATCGCCCTGGCCTTCCTGCCCAAGGGTCAGTTTCCCCTCGCCGCCCTGTTCATGTTCGTCATGGGTTTCCTGGCCTCGGGGTTCCCGCTGCTGGACCGCGCCATGGTGGCCGACGTCGGCGACGCGGTCCGCCTGGAGCAGGGCAAGCACCGCGTCGGCCTGCTCTACGCCATGATCACCACCAGCCAGAAGGTCGCCGGCGCGCTCAGCATCGGCCTGTCGTTCGTCGTCCTGGGCTGGATCGGCTATCAGGCCAAGGAAGGCTCGGTCAATTCGCCGGCCGCCATCCACGGCATGGAGCTGGTCTATCTCATCGGCCCGGTCTTCTTCGTCATGCTCGGGGGCGCCTGCTTCATCGGCTACAAGCTCGATTCCAGGCGCCACGCCGATATCCGCGCCCAGTTGGAACGGCGCGACGCCATGGTCCCGGAGGCCGCCATCCTGGAGGGCCTGAGCGGCGACCAGGGTGTTCCCGTCCACATCGTCGAGCCGATCTGAGGCCGGGCGTCCGGGGTCATTTGGTGATCATGCAACCGTATCGCCGGCTGTAGTCCGC
>JACDGF010000269.1 GCA_013815405.1 Caulobacteraceae bacterium
CGCCAAGGCCCATCCCCGGGCCTAGCCGAGGGCCACGGCGCGGCGCTCCGTCACCTGCGCGCGTTCCGCCCAGAAAGCATGTGTGCCGCTGCACAGCTTGTGGGGCAGGGCGATGCGACAGACAGGGCCGTCCTGGATGCGCGCCGCGTCCAGCAGGATGCACTCCGACCGGCCGGTGTTTTCGTCGGTGACGAAGCTGACGAGATAACCGTCGTCTTCCCCCGTCCCGCCGCGCCGAGGCGCGAAGGGGGCCTCGCTGCCGTAGCGGCCGGGGCTGAGGTCCCAGGTCCAGCTCTCGCCGGTGATCAGGTCGTTCTTGATCCAGCCGGTGAACAGGAACCAGCCGGGCTTGCTGACCGTCGACCAGGCGTAGCGATAGGCGCGCCCGGCGTGGCGCGGGTTGATAACGCCGAACTCCATGGTCCGATCGTCCAGCCGCTCTTCGCGGGTCGAGCCGTCGCCTAGGTTGAAGCGCCAGCGGTGGAGCTTGGGCCGAAAGCTCGCCTCGTCCAGATAGGCCATCATCGCGCCGAACCCCGGCGGGGCGTCGGCGCGCGGCGGCGGCATGGGCTCTTCCTGGAAATAGCCGTCGAGGACGACCTCGTCGCCCGTCTCATAGGCGTTGAGCCAATGCAGCACATAGGTGGGCGCCCCCTCGAACCAGCGGACGTCCCCGCCGCGCCGCGGCAGGATGGCGAACCGGGACGCGAGGCCCTCGTGCAGGCGCACGGCGTGGATGTCTCGCTTCAAAAGCGCCGCGTCCCAGAACATCGGCAGATCGTTGAGGACGGCGTAGTGTTCCGTGAACGCCATGTCGTGCGGCAGGCGCGGCCCGGGCAGGGGAATCGGCTGGTAGGTCACAAGGCGGTTGTCGGGGTCCACCAAGCCGTAGTGCATGAACGGCGCGTGCTTGGAATAGTTGAAGAACATCAGCTCGCCGGTCGCCTCGTCGACTTTGGCGTGGGCCGAGATGCCGTCGATCGGAACCCAGCCCTCGACGCCCTGGGTCTCCAGGGTCAGGGGGTCGAACCGGTATCCCTCACCGCACTGATAGAAGGTCGATAGGCCCCGCCCGGCGTGCACCACGACATCGGTGCTGGAGGAATCCTTCAACGCCCCGTGCGCCCCGAACCCCGGCCGGCGGGCGAGCGAGACCGGATCGGCCAGGCCGCCCCACAGCGATCCGCCCGCCTCCTGCTCGGCGGCGAAGCCCCGGGTGCGGACAAAACGGTTGCGGTAGTCGGCGCGGCCGCCGTGAAAGTCGATCTGGCAGATCATGCCATCGCCGTCGAAGGGGTGGTAGCGGCCGAGCGGCTGGTGGATCTGGTTTTCGGTGTTGCGCAGATAGACGCCGTCGATGTCGGTCGGGATGGCCCCCTCGATCACCTCCAGGCCCTCTGCGTTCACCTCCTCATGGAGGGGCGTCCAGGCGCCATTCAGATAGGGATGGTTGCTGGGTTGAAGCGAAGTGACGATGGGCGGAAGGCGCTCGATGTTCATCGGGTTTCCTCAAGCGTCGCGCGGGCGCGTCGCCGCGTAGATCGCGTCGATGGCGGTCATATTGGCCACCGCGTCCGAGCCTCCCGTCAAGGGCGGTGCTTCGCCGGTGAGCACGTCACGCAGGTGGCGCAGCTGGGCGGCGTAGGTCGTGGGGCCTTCCGTGGGTTCGGCGGCCGTCTCGCCGTCGACCGTGACGGTGAAGCGGCAGCCGCGCTGGGGGGCGACGAAGTTGACGATCTCCAGCTGGCCCCGTTCGCCTTGCAGCCGGAGCCAGGCGGACGGCGCCTCGGCGGTCATGGAGCAGGCGATGGCGGCGGAGACGCCGATCGGGAAGACCAGTTCGGCGCGCATGACGGTATCGACGCCGTCCTCGAACACGCCGGCGGCGCTGGCGATGGCGGGTTCCGCGCCCGTCAAAATGCGCAGGGCGTGGAGGGGATAGCAGCCCAGATCCATCATCGCCCCGCCGCCCTGATCGGCCAGCCAACGCAGCTCTCCAGGCGCCTTGGGGATCGGGACATGGAATTCCGCCGCGGCGGTTTGGAGAGCGCCCAGCCTTCCTGCCCGAACGACGGTCTCGGCGCGGCGCACGACCACGTGGAACCTGTAGTGGAACGCTTCCAGTAAGGGGAGCCCGCATCGCGCGGCGGTCTCCGTCATCGCTCGGGCCTCGGCGGCGTCGCAAGCGAACGGCTTCTCGCACAACAGCGCCTTACCCGCTTCCAGGGCGGCGATCGTCCAGAGCGCATGCCCCGCCGGCGGCAGGGCGTTATAGACCACGTCCACGTCGTCCCGCGCGATCAGCGCTCCGTAGTCCTCGGCCACGGCCGCGATCCGGTGCTCGTCGGCATAGGCCCGCGCCCGCGCTGGATCCCGCGCCGCCACCGCCGTCACCACAAAATCGGCAGTCTCCCGGGCCGGGGCGATAACCGCCGAGCGCGCGATCCGCGAGGCGCCCAGCAGGCCGATGCGAAAGGGCTTGGTCATGGCTTTCCTCTCCGGCCAAGGCGTTATACCCCATCGGCCTTCAAAGGGGACCGCATGGCCGATCCGGGCGCCGCCCTCGACCTTCGAGACCGGGACGCCCTGTTCGACGCCCTGGAGGCTCGGGTGTTCGATCTCGCTGTCATCGGCGGCGGGATCACCGGCGCGGGGGTGGCGCGGGACGCGGCCATGCGCGGGCTGTCGGTGGCCCTGGTCGAGGCCCGTGATTTCGCCAGCGGGACCAGCAGCCGCTCCTCCAAGATGATCCACGGGGGCTTGCGGTACCTTGCCCAGGGCGACCTGGCCCTGGTCCGCGAGGCGGCCTCGGAGCGCAAGATCGTCCGGGCCATCGCGCCCCACCTCGCCCGCCAGACGCCCTTCGTCATCCCCGCCCGCTCCGCCGGCGCCATGGCCAAGCTCCGCGCGGGGCTGTGGACGTTCGAGAAGCTGGGCGGCGTGGCCAGGGACCACCGGCACGAGGTGTGGTCCAAGGCGGACCTGAAGAACCGCGAGCCGGCGGTCGCCACGGGCGACCTGGCCGGGGCGGTGGTCTATCCCGAATACCTCACCGACGACGCCCGCCTGACCCTGGCCAATGTGCGGAGCGCCGCCGCCCACGGCGGGGTGGTGGTGAACTATGCGGCGGTCGGGGCGATCGTCATCGAAGATGGCCGCGCAACGGGCCTGGAAGTCGCCGAAACCCTCCCTGGCGCGGGCGAGCGGCGCGCGCGCCTCCGCGCCCGCATGATCGTCAACGCCGCCGGCCCGTGGGTCGACGTTGTGCGCGCGATGGAGGCGGCCGACGCGCCGACGCGCCTGACCCTCACCCGGGGCATCCATCTGGTCGTGCCCCGCGCGCGCCTGCCCATCGAGCGCACCGTCATCCTCACCGCCGCCGATCGCCGGGGCGTCTTCGCCGTGCCCAAGGGCGAGATGGCCTATCTCGGCACCACCGACACCTTCGAGGCCGAGCCCAGCGCCTGGCCCGCGATCACCGTGGAGGACGCGGACTACCTCTTCGCCGCGGCGGCGGCGCGCTTCTCCACCCCACCCCTCACTCGCGCGGACGTGACAAGCGCCTGGTCCGGTGTGCGGCCCCTGGTCGGCGAAGAGGGCAAGAAGGCCTCCGACATCTCCCGCCGCGACGAACTCATGACCGGCCCCGCCGGTGTCCTCTCCATCGCCGGCGGCAAGCTCACCGCCTATCGCAAGATGGCTGAACGCGTGGTTGATCACGTCCAGGACGCTCTCGGCCAAAAGCGCACAGCCAGCCGAACCGCCGGCGAACCTCTCGTGGGCGGCGAAGTCGCGCCCGAGACGCTGCGCGCCGCTTTGCTGATCAAAGGCTTGGCCCCCGGCGACGCCGACCGCCTGATCGGCCTCTATGGCGCGGAGGCCCCGGAGATCGCCGTCGCCGGCGCCGGCCCGGCCGCCGAGGCCGTCCACGCGGTCCTGAGCGAGGGCGCCCTCACCCTAGAGGACTACTGGGTCCGCCGAAGCGCTCGCGCCTGGTTCGACCCCGACGGCGGCCTAGCCGCCCTCCCCCCCGCGGCCGCCGCCATGGCCCCGCTGCTCGGCTGGTCGGAGGCGCGAACGGCCGAGGAGGTCACCGGGTGTCGCCGCCGGCACGGGGCCGCCGTGGCGGCGTTGCATTCCGGCTGATGTGTCATGTCGCCCTGTTCCAGGT
>JACDGF010000270.1 GCA_013815405.1 Caulobacteraceae bacterium
GGTCGGCCTGGACCGCCGACGCCACCGTTTCAATCCCGCCCATCCAAAATCCTCCGCCCAATCAAAGCGGATTCCCCGAATCACATCACGATTCCTCAGAGCAAGACTTTTCTGATGGGTGGTAAGGTCTGCCACCAGCGGGCGCTCGCCATATCGTCGAAAAAGGCGCATAGTCGCGCGAAAGGGCCGTCGATGAGCGATGGCGGAGCGATTTTCATGTCAGCTTTGATCTTCCGGATTGTCAAACACGACGGCGCCTGGGCCGTGGAGCACGAGGGCCGCTTTTCCAACCGCGCCCGGGACAAAGCCGAGGTCGTCGCCTCGGCGACAAAGCTCGCCCGGGCGGCCGTCGGCCAAGGCCGGGTGGTCCAGGTGCGGGTCGAGGGTGAAACCGGCTACTTCTGATTCCACGCAACAAAAGGGGAGGCCATCATGGCCAACAAAGACCAGAAGCGCGGCAACAAGGAAGTCCGCAAGCCCAAGCAGGCCAAGTCCAAACCCGCCTCCGCCGCCTCCCCCTTCGTGGTGACCGCGGGCAAAACGCCGAGCGGGAAGAAGAAGTAGGGCCGCGCTTTCGCGCGAGCTCTGCTGGGTTCGCGCGCGGCCCCGGCCCCTTCCATTGCTTCGCGGTCCCCCTCCCCCGCAAGAGGGCAGGGGAGGATTGATTTGCCTCAATACCCCTGCAACCTCGCGTAGCGGTCGCGGTGGAAGGCCTGGCCGCCGAAGGCGGTCTCGGCGGCGCGGGCGCGCTTGAGATAGAGGCCGGCGTCGTGGGCGTCGGTCATGCCGATGCCGCCATGCATCTGGACCATTTCGTTGGAAACGCGGTGCAGGGTCTCGCCCATCTTGGCCTTGGCCAGGGAAACCAGTTCGGCGGTGTCGGGCGAGCTCTCGTCGATGGCGATGAGCGCTGCTTCGACGCAGGAGCGGGCGAGCTCGAGGTCGGTGAACATCGCCGCGGCGCGATGCTGCAGGGCCTGGAACGCGCCGATCACCTGGCCGAACTGCACCCGCACCTTGAGGTAGTCGAGGGTGGTCTCGAAAGCCTGGACCGCCGTCCCCAGCATTTCGGCCGCGAGGCCCGCGCGGGCGCGGTCGAGGATCTGATCGAGCAGGGGCCAGCCGGCGTCGACCTCTCCCAGCATGGCGTCCGGCCCGACCTCGACCCCTTCGAAGGCGAGGTTGGCCGCGCCGCGCGAATCGGCGAGCTTCAGGGATTGGCGGATCAAACCTTGCGCATCGGCGGCAACCAGGAAAAGCGTGATCCCGCCCTCATCACCGCTCTGGCCCGACGTACGGGCGGAGACAACGAACACCTCCGCCGCCATGCCCTCCAGAACGAAGGCCTTGGCCCCGTCCAGGCGCCAGCCCTCGCCGTTCCTGCCCGCCGCAAGGGCGACCTTGCGTGGCGCATGGTGCGCGCCCTCGTCCACCGCCAGGGTGGCGACCAGGTCGCCGGTGGCGATCCCGGGCAGCCACCGTCGTTTCTGCGCCTCCGATCCCCCCAGCACCAGGGCGCTGGCCGCCGCCAGGGCGGTGGCCAGGAGCGGTGAGGCGGTGAGGGTGCGGCCGGTCTCCTCGAGGATCAACCCGAGGCCCAGATAGCCGAAGCCGGAACCGCCGTATTCCTCCGGGATGATCACTCCGCACCAGCCCATGGCGGCCATCTCGGCGAAGGTGGCCGGGTCGTAGCCGAGCGGGAGGGCGGCGTCGCGCATATTGCGAAAGGCCGAGACGGAGGATTTCTCCTGGGTCCAGGTGCGCGCGGCGTCGCGCAGCAGGCTCTGTTCTTCGGTGAGGACGGCCATGGGCTTGGCTTTTTCCTAGCGAGACTGGCCGAGCGGGTCGGGCAGGCCCAGGATCCGCTTGGCGATGATGCTGTCCTGGACCTCGGCCGAGCCGCCGTAGATGGAAAAGGCCTTGCCGCCTAGCCAGCCGCGCACGGCGGCGAGTTCGTCCCGCGTAAAGCCTTCGCCTTCCCAGCCGAGCCCCTGGTTTCCCATGATCTCCAGGGTGAGTTCGGCCCGGTCCTGGGCGACTCTCGCGCCCGCGTTCTTCATGATCGAGGTGGCGGCGCTGGGCCCGGAATTGGACCGCGATTCCCGCATCGAGCGGGCGGCGGTGAGCTGGAAGGCCATCAGATCCATTTCATGGCCGGCGATGCGCGCGCGCAGGTCTGAATCGGCGATTCGGCCGGCGTCGTCCAGATCCAAATAGCCCTTAGCCAGATCGCTCACCGGTTCGGCGGTGAGCCCGCCGCGCCCGGCGCCAGCGAGGCCGCCGCGCTCGTGCTGCAGCAGGCGCTTGGCGATCGTCCAGCCGCCGCCCAGCGGCCCGACCAGATTGTCCTTGGGAACCTTCACATCGGTGAAGAAGGTCTCGCAGAACGGGGAATTGCCGCTGATCAGGCGGATCGGCCGGGTCTCGACGCCGCCTGAGCGCATGTCGATCAGCAGGAAGCTGATGCCTTCGTGCTTGCGGGCCTGATCGGTGCGGACCAGGCAGAAGCACCAGTCGGCCCATTGGGCGCCGGAGGTCCAGATCTTCTGGCCGTTGACCAGCCAGTGATCGCCCGCGTCTTCGCACCGGGTCTGCAGGGACGCGAGGTCGGAGCCGGCCCCCGGCTCGGAGAAGCCCTGGCACCAGCGCGCCTCGCCCCGGGCGATCGGCGGGATGTGGCGCTGTTTCTGGGCCTCGGCGCCGTATTCGAGCAGGGTGGGGCCCAGCATCATCACTCCCATGCCGCCGATCGGGCTCCAGGCCCCCGCCGCGCTCATTTCCTGCTGCAGCACCTTTGCCTGGGCGGGCGCGAGGCCGCCGCCGCCGTAGGCCCTTGGCCAGGTCGGGACGCCCCAACCCTTGTCCGCCATCGCCCGAGTCCAGGCGCGGATGTCCGGCTCCGACGGCAGGCCGCCCTCCGCCATCATCACCCCGCCGCGGCCCTTTAGGGAGGCTGGGAAGTTCGCCGCCAGCCAAGCCCTGGCCTCGGCCCGGAAAGCCTCCGGATCGGCGGCGGGATGGTCAGGCATGGATGGGCCTCACATCAATCTGAACATCGCGCCCGGGGCCTTGCGCCCCCTCCACCACTTCGTGGTCCCCCTGCCCCGTGAAGCGGCGCAGGGGAGGATTTGATGAATCCTCCCCTGCGAGCGCAGCGAAGCGGGGGAGGTGGCGCGGCGCGATGGCGTCGCGCCGTGACGGAGGGGGCGCGGGGCGGCGGCCGAGTTGCCTCACTTCGCCCGCACGGGATCGGGGAGGCCCAACACCCGCTTGGCCACCACATTGACGTTGATCTCGGAGGTGCCGCCTTCGATGGAGTTGCCCTTGGAACGCAGCCAGCCGCGGGTGGCGGCCAGTTCGCCGGGGGTGAAGCCTTCGCCTTCCCAGCCCAGGCCCCGGGCGCCCAAGGCCTCGACCATCAGTTCGGAGCGTTCCTGGGCCAGGGTGGCGGCGGCGTACTTGATGATCGAGGTGGCGGCGTTGGGGCCGTTGGAGGCGCGGGCTTCGGTGGCCACCCGGGCGAGGGTCAGGTGGAAGGCCTGGAAATCCATCTTGTTGCGGGTGATGCGGCCGCGCAGGTCGCCGTCCGCGAGGGCGCCGGACGCATCGATTCCGACATGGCGTTTGGCGATCGCGCCCAGGTCGCCGGCCATGCCGCCCGCCCCGCCGCCGCTTCCGAACCCGCCGGAGATGTTCTGGCGCTCGTATTGCAGGAGGCGCTTGGCGATCTCCCAGCCGCCGCCCACCGGGCCGACCAGATCGGCCTTGGGGATCTTCACGTCGGTGAAGAAGGTCTCGCAGAACGGCGAATCGCCGCTGATCAGGCGGATGGGCCGGGTCTCGACGCCCGGGGAAGCCATGTCGATGAGGACGAAGCTGATCCCCTCGTGCTTGCGGGCCGTGTCGGTGCGCACCAGGCAGAAGCACCAGTCGGCCCGGTCGGCGTAGGAGGTCCAAATCTTCTGGCCGTTGATCAGCCAATGATCGCCGCCGTCCTCGCACCGGGTCTGGAGGGAGGCGAGGTCGGAGCCGGCGCCCGGCTCGGAATAGCCCTGGCACCAGCGGATCTCGCCGGCGGTGATCTTGGGCAGATGCTCGCGCTTCTGGGCCTCGTCGGCGTATTCCAGCAGCGCCGGCCCGAGCATCCAAAGGCCGAAGGAGGCCAGGGG
>JACDGF010000271.1 GCA_013815405.1 Caulobacteraceae bacterium
CGCCTCTACGCCGCCGCCCTCTCCGTCATCGCCACCGGCAGGCTCCACGGCAAATCCGCCCTGGAGGCCATCAGAGAGGTCATCAGCCCGTCGCCCGCGCTCGCGTAGCCAGGAGGTGAGCAGTTACCCGATTAACCGCGCGCCGAAGGAAGGGACGCCAGTGTTTCTGTACTTTCCGAACAAGTATCCTCTTGGGGGTGGTGTAGAGTGAGGTGTTTTTGTCGATGGAGAATGGCGCGAGAGCGGCACCATTCAAGCCAACGGCGCGCCCCACTGACAGCCGATGCCGATGATCTTGCACGCCGGTTGCTATGCAATAATGAGGAGACGATCGACGTGATGGGCGAGGCGCTCGGCCCGTATGAGCTCCTTACAGCCGAGGAGTTATGTAGCTCCGGCGACATCAAATAAATTCGCCCCTTCATCCCCCCCGATCCACGGTCGCGCCCCGCTTCGCAAGTTTTGGCTTGAACGCCTCAAGAAGCTGCTTGAGGAACGGCCGCTGGTGCTCGCAAGAAGCGCTACAAGATGCTCGCCGGCGGCCGTCGATACGATGACTACCAAGCAGACGGGCCGAGGCTTGCGCCCTTCGGTCTCGCCGGCGTCGCGTTCCGGCGATAGGCCTTACGGAAACACCCGAAACAGGTCGAAAAGGTCGGTCTGGACGGCGGCGTCACGCAGCAGGGGCTCTACGGCGAAAATCTCCTCGATCGTGCGCAGGGCCGAGCCGTGCGTGTAGTGGATCCGGTTCGAATATCCTCCGCCTTTGGCGAAGGGCGAGAGCGCGATCAGGCCGATGGGTCCGTCGCCGTTGTCCGCCTCGTCCCACAGGATGAAGAGGGCGCCGCCCTTCCTATAGGCGGCGGAGTGGAGGATCGCCGGAACGTTGCGCGAGAGCCAGGCGTCGCCGTGGGCGATGGCGTCGCCCTTGCAGCCGTCGTGCATGTCGGCGCATTCGTTAGGCGTGATCCAGACATACCGGGGCACGGTGTCGCTGGCCAGGTCGGCTTTCAGCTCGGAAAACGGCCGAAGGTGAGCGATGCAATAGGCCGACGCCTTGTCCAGGTGACCCGTCACGTCGTCGAAATAGGCGAACGGTTCGTGCCTGACCGCGAAGAGGCGGCTGCCGTCCTCGTCGACGTGGCCGGCGTCGTTGAGCGGGCAGAAGCGGCCCTGGGTATTCTCCAGATAGGCCTTCCAGCCGATCCCCGCGGCGTCCAGCAACGCGACCAGGTGCGCATGGGTGCTCTGGGAGTTGAAGCTGGGGCGGCGGTCGTTGGTGACGCCCAGGTTCGAGCCCGCCTCCAGCCACAGGTAGTTGGGAAGGCTCGGATGCAGCCCGGGCGGGTTGAAATACCGTTCGGCATGCGAGGCCATCGGCAGCAGGGTGTGATTGATATAGGGGGCGGCCGGGTTGCCCTTGATGTTCAGGCGGGCGCGGTCCCCCGTCCAATTGTGGTTCTCCATCAGGATGACGAAGACGGTCTGAATATGGGCCGGGGGGGCGGCCGTCTCGGCCGCCCAGGCGGCGCCGCAAAGGCCGGCCGCGAACCAGGCGAAGGTCAGCGAGGCCAGCAGGCCCCCAAGGCGTTTGCCGAACATCATTGTCCTCCGGGGGTGTCGCCGATGGCGTTCGACATCGCTAGCGAAGGATCGTGACGTTTATGCGTTCAGGGAGGCCGTCCGCCGCAAATAGGCCACGAACAGCCCCACGAACACGAGGTCGGCGCCGGCCAGCAGCGGCAGGCGCCAGGAGATTTCGCCCGCCAGCCATGGGACCGCGGCGCTGACCACCGCCACGAGCTTGCCGCCGATCCCAATCGGGATGTAGGGCCGGTATCGGACCGCGTCGATCGCGAGCCGGGCATAGGCGTAGCCGAAGAGCAGGATCAGGCCGGCGGTCAGATCGATCAGGACGAGGTTGGTCCCGGCGATCACGTCCAGCCCCAGCAGCGGCCCGAGCCAAGGGCGCAGGAACAGCAGCGCGATCCCGACGCCGAAATTGAAGGCGGCCGCGACCCCGAAGAGCCGGGGCGCGCCCGAGCCCGTCGAGGTCCGTCTTTGGACGTGACTCATATCGGTCCGGTTCTACCGCCGCAGAACCGCGATGTCTCCCGCGGAGGGCGCGCGGCCGTTCCGGTCCTTGATAAGGGCGCCGAGGTCGGCGTCGATCTCCCGGCGCTGGGAGGGCTGGAAGACCGGATAGCGGAAACCGTTCCGGCTCGCCGACGAACTCACCTGCCGCGCGTCGGCCGCGATGAAATAGCCCTGGAACGCGCCGGCGACGGCCTGTCCGCTCATCAGATGGATGGCTTCCAGTTGGGCGGCGCAGTCGTCGAGGGTCGCGACATCCCGGGCCAGGGCCACGAACCGGCGCACGGCCCCGGGCGCGGCGACGTCCCGCCAGCAGACGCCCGGCGCCGTCGGGGCCCCCGGGCCGTCGCAGGCGCTCAGAAGAAGGGCGCCCAGCGCCAGGGCCGGCCGAAGGCGTGTCTTGGGGCGGCGGGAACCGGCTCGCATGTCAGGGCGCTTAGTCCCGCGAACCCCGAAAGGAAACGCCCATGCTCGAAAAGGTCCCCGCCCCGATCGGCCGCGTGCTCGAAAGCGTGCGGGCCGGCATGGACAAGCTGGTGTGGGCCGACGCGGCCGTCCAAGCGCCCGACACGATCGTCGTGGAGAGCGCCGCCTTCGTGGAGGACGGCGCCATGTCCGCCCTCTTCACCGCCGATGGGGAAGGGGTCTCGCCGCCACTGGCCTGGCGGGGCGTTCCGGCGGGCGCCACGGCCCTGATCCTGGTGGTGGAGGACGCCGACAGCCCGACCCCGGCGCCATTCGTCCATGCGCTCGCCTATGGGTTTTCGCCCGAGGACCAGGCCCTGGCCGCCGGTGCGCTGAGCGGCGCCCTCGGCGACACGGGCGATCCGGCCATGGGCCAGAACACCTATGGCAAGGCGCGCTACCTGCCGCCCGACCCGCCGACCGGCCATGGCCCCCATCGCTATGTCTTCCAGCTCTACGCCCTGGACCGCGAGCCCGATCTGCCGGCGGCGGCGAGCAAGCATCAGGTGGTCGAAGCCCTGAAGGGGCACGTCATCGCCCGCGGCCGCCTGATCGGGGTATATGAGCGGCCGGGCTGAGGCGCCCCCGCGCCCGGCCGCGCCGCCGGCTCTGGCGACCATCGGCTATGAAGCGGCCACCCTGGGCCAGGTGATCGGCCGGCTCGGGGACGCCGGGGTCGAGATCGTGATCGACGTGCGCGCCGTCGCCGCCTCGCGCCGGCCGGGGTTTTCCAAGACCCTGCTCGCCGCCAGCTTGGCCGCCGCCGGCATCGACTATGTCCATCTGCGCGCGCTTGGCACGCCGGCGGCGGGGCGCGAAGCGGCGCGCAAGGGGCGCCAGGCCGAGCTCGAGCGGATTTACGCCGGACAGCTCGAATTGCCCGAGGCGATGGTCCAAGCCGCGCAAATGCTCGAGCTCGCGGCGGAGCGGCCGAGCGCACTGCTGTGCTTCGAGCGCGAGCCTGCCGCTTGTCATCGCTCGCTATTGCTCAGCTCGGTCGCGCCGGAGGTTGAGGTGGTCGACCTGTTTGCCTGATTTCAGCCGCGCGCATCCTTGGATGATTCGAGGACGACGAAGGATGAGAGGGTCGTCACTGAAGGGAGCGCGCCAAGCGTATCGGTGTGGAAGCGCTTGTAGGTTTGAATGTCGCCGACCTCGACCCGCAACAGATATTCGTAAATGCCGGTAATGTTATGGCATTCTCGCACTTCGGGAGAAAGGGCCATGGCGCTTTCGAACGCCTTCTGCGTCGCCTTGTTATGGGCGGAAAGGCCGACCGCAATATAGGCAATGAAGCCGTTTCCGAGTGCCCGCGGGTCGAGGATTGCGCGATAACCCGCGATTATCCCGATGCGCTCCAGCTCCTGCACCCGGCGAAGGCACGCGGAAGCTGAAAGGCCGACGCGTTCGGCGAGGGCCGTGTTGGTGATTCGCCCCTCTTGGCACAATTCGCGCAAGATTCTTTGGTCGAGTTGATCCAAATCCGTCATAAGTTGCGTTTCTTCGGTATTTTCGCTGACCTTTGCAAGTTCCTCTCGGTCTTTTCCGCATAAAAAGCTCTATGAGCATGATCGATACCCTCTCCGCACTGACTCTGTTCGCGTT
>JACDGF010000272.1 GCA_013815405.1 Caulobacteraceae bacterium
CATGTCGGTCTTGCGCGGACGCCCGCCCGGATCGGCCGGCGGAATCAACGGCTCCAGATGCGCCCACTGCTCGTCGGTCAGATCGCTGGGAAGGCGCTCTCCAGACTGCCAATAAGTAACCCGATGCTTCTTCGTCCACATGCCCAATCACTCCCCTCGGTTGACACCGAGCCGGTGAATCACGACACCAACCTCCCGACCAGCGCCTTTTGGGTCAGGCTCTAAGAGTCTGACTCATAATTCCTCTGGGCTTTTACGCCCTGACCAGCCGGCGGGTGAGCCGCCGGATGTGTGCGACGAGAATCCAGGCGATGGCGCTCTGGATGGTGGTCGGCGAACACGTGCCGCAGCCAAGGATGGAGCGCGCCGATCGAGGCCAAGAGATCGACCGCCCCGTCGCGATCCTAAGATGTCGGCGGGATGGACCTGCAATCAAACCAGATTGCCCTCGGTGTCGGTGACAATGTGGCGCTTGCGCCCGTTGATCTTCTTGCCGGCGTCGAACCCCCTGGGGCCGCCGCTTTCGGTGGTCTTCACCGACTGGCTGTCGATGACGCCGGCCGTGGGACTGGCCTCGCGTCCCACCTTCTCGCGCAAGGCCATGACCAGCACATGATTGATGTGGGCCAATAATCCCGTGCGAGACCAAGCGTAGAAGTAGCCCTGCACGGTCGAGTAGGGCGGAAACTCCTTGGGGATCGCCCGCCACTGACAGCCGGCCCCGGCCATGTACAAGATCGCCTCGACCACCCGGCGCATATCCGTCTCGCGCGGTCGGCCCCGCCGCGCGGGGGCCGGAACGAAGGGCTCGATCAGCGCCCACTCCGCGTCGGTCAGATCGCTTGCATAGCGCAGACCCTCACGCCGATAGTGCCGCCGGGTGGTTTCAGTCCAAGCCATCGTGACCTCCATTGAGCTTCGCAAACCCAAGGGAATCACAACTGATTGGAATCACCCACCTTCTTTTTCAGTCAGCCTCTGACTCTCGGCCCGCTTGGCGGGGCGTGGCTGGGGCCGGACGAAGGCGTCAGGCGGTCGCCGTCTCGGCATCCTCCTTGCGGCGGCGCAGCTCCATCAGGCCGACGCACCAGATGGAGACCTCGTAGAGCAGGCAGATGGGCACGGCCAGGGAGATCATACTGATCGGATCGGGGGGGGTGAGGATGGCGGCCACGACGAAGACCCCGACGATCGCGTAGCGGCGGCCGGCCCGCAGCATCTTGGCGGTCACCAGCCCCGCGAGGCCGAGAAGCGAGAGGACCACGGGAAGCTGGAAGCAGAGGCCGAAGGCCAGCAGCAGAGTGGTGACCAGCGACAGATAGTCCGACACCTTGGGCAGGAGCTGGACCGAGACGTTTCCCGCATCGACGATCTGCTGGTTCAACGAAAACCACAGCACGAACGGCAGCATGACGAAATAGACAAGAGCGCCGCCCAGGGTGAACAGCACCGGGGAGGCCACCAGGAACGGCAAAAAGGCGTGGCGCTCGCGGCGGTAGAGGCCCGGCGCGACGAAGCGGTAGAGCTGCCAGGCCAGGATCGGGAAGGTCAGGACGATGGCCCCGAACACCGCCAGCTTGACCTTGGTGAAGAAGAACTCCAGCGGCGCGGTGAAGACGAGCTTCAGCTGCTGCATCGCGCGGGGCGCCGGTTCGATGCCGGTGAGGGTCAGCAGTAGGTCGAACGGGCCGTGATGGGCGCCGTGGGCCTTCTGGGCGGCCATCAGGCCGGCGCCCACCTCGAACGGATGCAGCAGGAAGATGTAGATCTGCCGGGAAAAGGCGAAGCAGAGAAGAAACCCGACGATCAGGGCCGCCGCGCAGATGATCAGCCGTCGGCGCAGTTCGATCAGATGTTCGAGCAGGGGCGCGCGCGAAGCTTCGATCTCGCTCTCGTCGCCGGGGCGGCTCAAGAGGCGGCCGTGGCGGGGGGGAGGCCCCCTTCCCCGGCTTCGCCGGTACTTCTCCCAGGGGGGGAAGAGAAGAGATCGCCAGTGGTGTCTTCAGCGGCGTCGGGCGCTTCGGCCGCCTCCGACTGATAGCTCATCGGCGGGTGGAGATGGGCGCCCTCCGAGCGCAGGCTGGCGTGGATGTCGTCGATGACCTGGGTGACCTCGCCGTCCTTGCCGAGGCCCGCGGCGGCGTGGAGCGGATGGCCGGCGCGCATGGCTTCGACGTCGCGGCGCAACTCGTCCAGTTCCGACTGGCGGGCCATGTCGTCGAAGCTGGCGCGGAACTCCGCCGCCATCGCCCGCATGCGGGCCACGAACTGCCCGACCTTGCGCATCAGCAGCGGCAGGTCTTTGGGGCCGACGACGATCAGGGCGACCACCCCGACGATCAGGAAATCGAGGATCCGGCCTTCGGGAAACATCGATCAGGCCCGTCCCAGATCAGCGAACAATCGGGTCCTTCTCGGCGTCGGCGCGGGGGAGGGGCTGGGCGGGGGGGGGCGGCGTGGCGTCGTCGCCCTTGAGGCCATCGCGGAAGGCGCGAATGCCCTTGGCGGCGTCGCCCATCAGGCCCGAGAGCTTGCCCCGGCCGCCGAACACCAGCAGGACGACCACGGCGATCAGCAGCAGATGCCACGGACTGAGGCTACCCATAACGCATTCTCCTCTCGCGCCCCTTTCATATAGGCGGTTTCGGGCCGCGACGCCACGGACGCCGACGGCGCTTCAGGAACCCCGGGGGGCGCCGTCCTCCGTTTCCAGGAAATCCTGGTGGAACCGAGGCGCGTCGTCGTCTTCCAGGGGATCCTCGTCCTCGAGCGCGCGGGTTGGGTCGGGCGCGGCGAAGTCGGCGGGGAAATCGAGGTCGAGGAGGCCGGCGGCCCTCATCTCCCCGGCGCCCGGCAGATCGGCGAGGCCCGCCAGGCCATAATGTTCGAGGAAGGCGTCGGTGGTGCCGTAGGTGACCGGCCGCCCGGGGCTGCGCCGACGCCCGCGCATCCTGACCATGCCCAGCTCCAGCAGGGTGTCCAGGGTGCCGCGGCTCGCCTGGACGCCGCGCACCGATTCGATGTCGGCGCGGGTCACCGGCTGGTGGTAGGCGATGATCGCCAGGGTCTCCTGGGCGGCGCGGGACAGCCGGCGCGGCTCTTCCCGCTCCCGGGTCATCAAGAAGGCCAGGTCGGCGGCGGTCTGGAACCGCCAGCGGCCGGCCACGCACGCCAGCTCCACGCCGGCGCCGGCGTAGCGGGCCGACAGGGCTTGCAGCCCCGCCTCGATGTCCGCGCCGTGCGGCAGGCGGGCGGCCAAATCGGCCGCGTCGAGAGGTTCGGCCGCCGCGAAGAGCAGGGCCTCGATCATGCGTTCGACATCGGCCGGACCGCTCACGCGGCCGCCTTGCTCGCGCGCAGCCAGATCTCCGTGAAATGGTCGAGCTGACGGGCTTCCAGGTCGCCCTCGCGCACCATCTCCAGGCTCGCCGACAGGGTGGAGGCCAGCAGGGAGGCGCGCCGGGGGCCACAGGCGCGCTCCTGCGGGGCGACGGCGGCGAGCGAGGTCCAGCGGGCCAGGTCGGGCAGGAGGTCGCGCAGGCGCTCGCGGGCGTCGTCGAGGGGGTAGGACTGGGCGGGAGTGGGTCGATAGCAGCGATCCCGCTCGCGCTTCTTCTGGCCGACATAGGCGCTCATCAAGGCGTATAGGTCGCCCTCCAGCCGGCGATGCGACACGATCCGCACCGCGTGCGGGTCGCCCCGGGCAAAGACGTCGCGCCCAAGGACCGGGCGCGCCTTGAGCGCCTCTGCCGCCTGGCGCATGGCGGCCAGCTTGGCCAAGCGGAAGGCGAGGCGGGCGGCCACCTCCCCGGCGTCCGGTTCGGGGCCGGCGGCGGGGCCGGACCTCGGCAGCAGAAGGCGGGACTTGAGGTAGGCGAGCCACGCCGCCATGACCAGATAGTCCGCCGCCAGGGCGAAGCACCGGGTCCGGGCCTGGCGGACGAAGGCCAGGTATTGCTCCGCCAGCCGGGTCACCGACAGCTTCAGGAGGTCGACCTTCTGGCGCCGGGCCAGGGCGAGCAGCACGTCAAGCGGCCCCTCATAGCCGTCGAGATCGACGATCAGGGCCTCGTCGTCGAGGGCGGCGGCGCTCGCCGCCTCGAAATCGGCGGGCGGG
Organism: Caulobacteraceae bacterium; assembly: GCA_013815405.1. Taxonomy (GTDB): domain Bacteria; phylum Pseudomonadota; class Alphaproteobacteria; order Caulobacterales; family Caulobacteraceae; genus Acaudatibacter. The sequence goes on from JACDGF010000272.1 coordinate 4,118, forward strand.
TGGAAGAGGGCGTTCACGCCGCCCACCGTCCGGCCAGGGC
>JACDGF010000273.1 GCA_013815405.1 Caulobacteraceae bacterium
GTGGCGACGACCCTGGCCGAGGCCCGCGCCTTCGACATCGCCGCCTCCGACGTCGCCGGCCTCGTCGCCCGCGGCCTGTTCAAACGCGAATACCGCGACCATCGCCTGGAATGGATGATCAAGTCCGGCGGGCTGGAGGTGGTGGTCAAGGGGCTGGAAGCCGGAAACATCCGGTTCGGGCCGGATTTCGGTTGAGGGGCGGGTCTCTAACCGCCGCGGGCCAGTGCCTGTGCGGCGCGGTGGAATTCGAAATCGACGTTCCCGCCCGCTGGGCCTGGCACGATCATTCGGCCGCGGGCCGGCGCGCGCACGGCGGCGCCTATGCAACCTATGTCGGAAGCTGGCGCAGCCGCTTTCGCGTGACAAGGGGCCAGGCGGCGATCACCCGCTTCGAAGATACGGCCGCCCGCGCGGCGAGAAGCTTTTGCGCGCGATGTGGGACCCCTCTGACCTACGAGCGATCCCACTCGCCACAGATGGTGAACATCCCACGCGCCCTCTTCGCGGGCCGCACCGGCCGCGAGCCCCGCTATCACATCGCAATCGAAGAGGCGCCGGAATGGGCCTGGCGGGGCGAACCGCTCGTTCCCCTGAAGGGCTTTCCCGGCGTGGTGTGGGAGCGCCCCGGACGGAAGAAGCGGGGCGGGAGCGGCGGCCTGTTCTGATCGCGTCCTCGACGCTGGGCGCGACCTCCAAACAGGCGCGCGGTCAATCCGCCAAGCCGCCCTCCCCTTCATGGGGAGGGTCTGCCGAAGGCCGGGGTGGGGACGTAGGAAGCTTCCCAGGCCTCGCGGATGATCCAGACAGCCCCACCCGGATCGCTTCGCGATCGTCCCTCCCCATGAAGGGGAGGGAGGTAAGGTATCGACGCTGGCCTGAACCCACTGTACCCCCTTTCCCATGCTCGACCGGTTCGACCCGCGCCTGGACCCCACCTTCGCCGCCGTCGACCGGGCGGCGCTGATCCGGCGGCTGAAGGGGGTCCTGCCGGCCGACGGGCTGCTCAGCGCGCCGGAGGCGATGGCGGTCTATGAGAGCGACGGCTTGGCGGCCTATCGCGGGCGGCCGGGGCTGGTCGCTCTGCCTCGCACGGCCGATGAGGTTAGCGGGGTGCTCTTGGCCTGCGCGGCGTTTGGCGTGCCGGTGGTGGCGCGGGGCGCGGGGACGGGGCTGTCGGGCGGGGCGCTGCCGTTTCCGGGCTGCGTGCTCCTGAGCCTGGCGCGGCTCGACCGCATCCTCTCGATCGATCCCGACGCACGGACCGCGCGGGTGCAGCCGGGCGTGCGCAACCTGGCGATCTCCCAGGCCGCCGCGCCGTTCGGTCTGTTCTACGCCCCCGACCCGTCGTCCCAGCTGGCGTGCAGCATCGGCGGAAACGTGGCCGAGAACGCCGGCGGGGTGCATTGCCTCAAATATGGCCTGACCGTGCATAATATCCAGGCCATCCGTATGCTGACTATAGACGGCGAGGCCCTGGATCTGGGCGGGGAGGCCCTGGACGCGCCGGGTTTCGACCTGATGGCCCTGATGACCGGGTCGGAGGGCCTGCTGGGGGTGATCACCGAGGTGACGGTGGAGCTCCTGCCCCTGCCGGCCCACGCCCGGGTCCTGCTGGCCGCCTTCGCCGATGTGCGCCATGCCGGCGAGGCGGTGGCGGCGATCATCGCGGCCGGAATCGTGCCGGCCGGGCTGGAGATGATGGACAACCTCGCCCTGACCGCCGCCGAATCCTACGCCCACGCCGGTTATCCTGTCGGCGCGGCGGCCATCCTGCTCTGCGAGATCGACGGGGCGGCGGTCGACGTCGCCGAGGAGCTGGCCCGGGTGGCGGCGGTGTGCGAAGCGGCGGGCGCGACCGAGGTCCGGCTAGCCAAGGACGAGGCCGAACGCATGAGGTTCTGGGCCGGGCGCAAGGGGGCCTTCCCGGCCATGGGCCGCCTGGCGCCCGACTACTACTGCATCGACGGGACCATCCCGCGCCGGCGCCTGGGCAACGTGCTGGAAGAGATCGGGCGGCTGTCGTCCGCCCGCGGACTGGCCGTGGCCAACGTCTTCCACGCCGGCGACGGCAACCTGCACCCCCTGATCCTCTACGACGCCAACGAACCCGGCCAGATGGAGCGGGCCGAGGCGCTGGGCGGGGCGATCCTGGAGGCCTGCGTCGCCGCCGGCGGGACGATAACCGGCGAGCACGGGGTGGGGCGCGAGAAGATCAACCAGATGTGCGCCCAGTTCTCCATCCCCGAGATCGAGATCTTCGCGGCGATCAAGGCGGCCTTCGATCCCGCCGGCCTCCTCAACCCCGGCAAGGCGATCCCGACCCTGGCGCGCTGCGCGGAATATGGGGCGATGCACGTGCACGGGGGCGCGGTCCGCTTCTCGGAGTTGGAGCGGTTGTAGGGATATGGCCGTGCGCGCCGCCGCCCCCTCCACCCCTTCGGGGTCCCCCTCCCCCGCAAACGGGCGGGGGAGGATCGAGGCCCGTCTCGACGCCGACCTCTCGGAGGCCCTCGCCGAGGCGGTGCGCTCCGCCTCGGAACGTGGCGCGCCGCTGAGGATCGTGGGCGGGGACACCAAGGGGTTCTACGGGCGGCGCGTGGACGGCGAGGTTCTCGACGTCTCGGGCCATCGGGGGGTCGTCGCCTATGAACCGAGCGAGCTGGTCATCACCGCGCGCGCGGGCACGCCGATCGGGGAGATCGAGGCCCTGCTCGCGGCGCACGGCCAGACGCTCGCCTTCGAGCCGCCGGTGTTCGGGGCGGCGAGCACCCTGGGTGGGGTGGTGGCGGCGGGGCTGTCCGGCCCCACGCGCCCCTTCGCCGGGGCGGTGCGCGACTGCGTCCTGGGGGTGACGGTGCTGGACGGGCGCGGCCGGGCCCTGAGGCTGGGGGGCGTGGTGTTCAAGAACGTCGCCGGCTTCGACGGCTTCCGGCTGATGGCCGGGGCCCTTGGGTGCCTGGGGGTGCTGCTGGACGTCTCCCTGCGCGTGGTCCCCACCCCACGCGCGGAGATGTCGCTAGCGTTCGAGGAGGATTGGCCGGCGGGGGCCTCGCGAATCACCGCCCTCATGCGCCGGCCCCTGCCGCTCAGCGCCGCGTTCCACGACGGGGAGCGGCTGATGCTGCGCCTGTCCGGGCCGGAGGCGGCGGTGAGGGCGACCGCGGGGGAATTGGGCGGCGAGGCGGTCTCGCCCGGGTTCTGGGACGGCGTCCGCCACATGACCTTCGGCCTCCTCGCGGCGCCGCGCCTGTGGCGGCTGTCGGTCCCGCGCGGCGCGACGATCGCGGGTCTCGACGGCCGCTGGCTGATGGACTGGGGGGGCGCTCAGCGGTGGTTGGTGACGGATGAATTGGCCGAGGCGGTGTGCGCCGCCGCCGCGGCGGCCAGCGGCCACGCGACCCTGTTCCGCGGCGCGGCCGCCGGCGAAGCGGTGTTCACCCGGCTTCCCCGCCCCCTCTTCGAGCTTCACCGCCGGCTCAAGGCCGCATTCGACCCGGCGGGGGTGTTCAATCCGGGGCGGATGTATGAGGGGCTGTAGGGAATCCCCCGGGCACGTGGCAAGACCGGCATATCGAACGTTCGCCTGGGGTGGTCAGCTGCCGTCGCCAAAACCGGCATTTGGTAGGTCGGGCCCGGGGGTTCGCGAGGCCTTTAGGCGCCCGCTCCCGGCATAGCTGAGATAGCAATCCCCCAAGTTAGTCAGGCGTTCGATGATCGGACGCGTACAAGCCCTGTGCAGGCGATCCAATTCGGCTTGCCCTAAATTGTAGATCTTGCTTCCGACAGTGAAGGACAGACCAGTAATATCGTCAAAGTAGTGCCCACGGGCCAAGCGGGTCGCCTTGCCTCGTGTGATAGAAATCGGCGCCGACCACTCAACATGTTCGCGGTGATGATAGCGGACAACAATTTCCGCGTTCGTCCGATTATGGATCGCGGTTGGCCACGCGTCGCACGCAGCCAAGCCCAGTAGCACGGGGAGCGAGGCCAACATCCGTGCGTCGGAAATTGCCATGCACGACAATAGGCGCGCCAAGCCCAAGTCCGCAACGGGTCGAAGGCGGAGATTGAGCGCGCGCGTCTATGAGTTCATGACATCGGCCATGGTCCCGACCGCAATGAATCACCCCACACGCTCTCTTCCCCCCCTGGGGG
>JACDGF010000274.1 GCA_013815405.1 Caulobacteraceae bacterium
GTGTTTCCAGGGCGCGTAGCCCAGGCAGGCGGTGTAGCCGGCGTGGCGGTCGGAGCGGTCCCGGAATTCCACCAGCCTTTCGACGGCGGCCTCGGCGCTCGCGCTCTCGCCGGTGAGCGGATCGATGTATCGGGGATAGAGCAGATAGGCCGCCGCGAAGAGTTCCTCGGGCGTGCGTCGCGCGGTTCGGCGTTCGCAGGCGATCTCGTCGCGGGTCGCGCCCCAGCCGGCGTAGAACGGCAAGCCGAAACAGCGGACCGGGAGGCCGCGGATGAGCGCCTCGAAGCCGGCGAGGCTGCTGACGGTATAGACCGCGTCCACGCGCGCCAGGACGTCCGCGATCCGGTAATCGTCCCTGAGCACGCAGGTATCGGCCAGGGCGCCGGGGTCCAGGCAGCCGCGCTTCAGGCCCGCCTCGACCGCGGGGTGGCGGCGCACCACGATCTGCGCCCCCGGCTCGTCGCGCCGGGCCGCCTCGAGCATGCGGGAAAAAGTGGCCGCGTCGGCCAGGCCCCCGATGATGGAGGCGTCGCCGGCGGTCTGATCGATCACCAGGACCCGGCGTCGGGTGGTCGGCGCCAGCACGCCGGGGGCCAGGGGAGGGGCGGCGTTGGTCTTGGAGAGGCCGGTTTCCACCAGGCGGCCGATGATCGAGCGGGCGCGGCCGATCAGATCGGGATCTTCCCAGCCCCCGGCCTCCAGCGAGGCCTCCAGTCGCGACGGCTGTCGCGCGTCATAGTAGATTCCCAGGTCGTCGACGACGAGGCTGATCGGCGGGGCGCCCGCCTCGCCCAGGCCGACCGACCGCAGGAAGCCGTCCTCCAGGGCCAGGTAAGGCCAGCCCCGGCCGGTGGCGAGCGCGCGGGCGTAGCGCGCAGTCCTTTTGAAGCCCCAGCCCGCGACGCTATCGACCGGCGCGGTCGGCCGGGCCGCCCGGACGAGCCGCGCGCACTCCGGCAGGAACGCCTCCAGATGGGGCAGGCGGCGGACACCGGGCGCGGGAACCAGGGTCGCGGCGAAACGAGGCGGCGGATCGACGGCGCGGGTTTGCCGAAGCGGTCGCGGCATGGGCGCTCCACAATGGAATCGGAGGACGTGCATGCCGCCGTTTGCCCGCCGCGCGCAAGGCCGCGCGGGACCGGGCCGACTTGACAGGCGCGGGCGATCGGCTTCGAAGGGACGCTCGCGGTCGCCGCATATTTTTGGACGGGAATGAACGATCGCGTCGCGACCGCCGCCGCCGCCCTGGACGCCGTCGCCGCGCCGCTGGGCCTTGCGCGGCTGGAATCCATGGGCGAGGCGGAGTCCGGCGCCTACCGCTTCTATTCCACCCGCCTGCGTCGCGGGACGATATTCTCGGACTATGAAATCGCCCTCGCCCGGACCCTGACGGAGTGGCCGGCCGCGCCCAGGCGGATCCACGAGGTCGGCGGAGGGTTCGGCAGCCTCTGCCTGCTGCTGGCCCTGCTTGGATTCAAGAGCACCTGCCTGGAACTCGACGCCCGGCGGTTCGCGGCGGCCGAGGCGCTGCGCGACGGCCTGACCGATGCGTTTGTCGAAATTCGCGATGGCTACCAGCTTCTCAACGAGCGGTTCCCCCTGGCCCGCGGCGCCTTGCCGCCCACCGGCGCCATGGCGGTCATCACCAATCTCGTCTTCACCACCAGCGCCGGGGAAAAGGCGGAGATCCTGGCCGCCCTGCGGGACTACGATCGCGCCATCATCGATGTCGACCGGTTCCTGACCCCGTGCGAGACCGCCGGGCAGAGAGCGGAACGACTGGCCGAACTGGAGGCGGCGGGCCTCTATGGGGCGCCGTTCCTCGATCTGGGAAAAAGCGCCTGTTTCTATCGCTTCGGGAGCCGGTGAGATCGGGGGCGTTCCGCCCTTTTGTCACGCAGGCTCCTCTACGCGTATCAGCCTTCGCATCCGGCTTCGGCCTCCGGTCAACCCTTGGCGCGAAGCGATCGAACCGTCCGCCCTATCATCGCTATCCGGCGGCTGAAATATTTCGCGACCCTGCGCCAGACCCCCTTTTGTCCGCCGCCGCCCGCTTGGCGGGTCCGCGCGGCCTGGGGCCCGCGGCGCGGCTCGTATGGGAGCAGTTCGGCGGATGTGCGCGTGCCCGCCGGCCGGGGGTCGCGGACAAGGCGCGCCAGCATCTCCCCCAGGAGCGGGTAGAACCCCTCGGCATACTCATAGATGTCCGCGCCGTCGCTGGCGAGCACGGTGGCTTGGCCGTAGTCGGCGATGAGCTGCGACGGATCGAAGAAGGTGGCTCCGCAATCGGCCGCCGCCACCTCCAGCTTCCCGTTCAGGTCTCGCCGCTCGTGCATGATCGCGCCGTCATGGCCCGGCACCACGAATGGCCCGATCACGACCCAGCGGCCCCCCGCCTTCGACATCAAGGCGCCAAGGGACCGGGTCATCGCGTCCGCGGAGTGGCGATCGAGCCGTATGCGGCGCAACAGATCGGCCATGGCCTCGTCATGCCGCAGCCCGGCTTCCCGCATCTTGGTCAGGGCGGCCTGGACGCACGCCTCGTCGGCGAAGCCGCCGCGACAGACCCGCCGATACCAGTCCAGCAAAGCCCCCCGCTGGGCCTGGACCAGGTTTCGCGCGACGAAATTCTGATTGAGGTAGATATCACCGTAGGAGAACTGCTTGTCTTGCGACACTTCCAGCACGAAGACATCCAGTCCCTGGCGCAAGGCACGCTCCAGCCGATCCAGCGACGGCGTCTGTTCCGTCTCGAAAATAAGCGGGCTGAGGGCGTCGGGGATCTCGCGTTCGCCCAGCACGATTTCGAGGGTTTGCAGGGCTTCCGCCGCCGTGTGCGTTGGCGCTGGGCCTTCCGCAAGCAGGCTCAAGTCACCTCGGTCGCGCAAGGTGATGATCGGGTTGCGGACTCGGCAGCTGCCCAGCGATGACGCGCGTAGTCCTCGGCCGGCGGAGTGGGCGGGCAATTCGAAGATGATCATGCCGCGCTTCCCGGCATGCCCCGGCTACGCCATCGCATGGGCGGGGGCCGACGGCGGCGCCTGTAGGCCAAAGCCCGCGTCGGGCGCGGGGCGGGGCTGGATGAACTCCTCGTAGACTTCGCCGGCGGTCAGAAAATCGATCGCGGCGCCGGCCGCGCTGGCGGCGTCGAAAACCGCGCCCATTAACTGGCGCACGCCCGGGTGCTGATGAGGATAGACGACGGCCTCGCCCGCCCGGCCATAGTTGGAATGCATCGAATGGGCGTGGGTCTTGAAATAGAGTGTCCCGTCCGCGACGTAGGACTGTTCGAGGATCCGTCCCGCGAACGACACCGGATCCCCCAGGTCCCGCCGAACATGTTCCGAGTAGTAGTCCAGGGAACAGCCTCGGTGACGGATTTCCGACGCCCAGATGAAGAATTTCCTCCCCGCCGCCGAGGCGTTGCCGAACGCCGTTTCCGGCTCGGCCTCATCGAGGATGTAGCCGTGCGGCGCGTCGATCGGCCGCACGAAATGAGGCTGCTCCAGGATGGGGTCGACCTTGGGCCGGCCGGCGGGGAAGGTGAAGTCTCCAAGACAGCCGTTGCGCATCAGGATCTCGATCTCGTCGGTGATGTGGCAGACGGCGGGGTCCGAGGCGTTCAAGGCCCATAGGCCGTGCACGAAGAACCATCGCCCCACCCCAAGACCGGTTTCCCGGCGGATGGCCTCCAGCGATAGTCCAAGGTTCAGTTCGAACCGCGCCGAGTCGCCGCGACGCACCTCCGGCCGCCCGAAGAGTTCGATCATCTCCGGATCCCGGTGCGAAGTGTTATAGGTGTAGCCCTCGTGATGGAGGTGGACCTGAACCTCATGCGCCACCCGGTCCAGCAGCCCCCGCATGCCGCCGGCGTAGATCGTCTCCTGTTTGGCCGTCCGCGGCCGGAAACCCAGGCTGTCGCCGGGCGTAGCCGCGACGAAGCCCCTCGTACCGGGCCGCGCGATCACCACCTGAGGCTTGTAGAACAGGGTGAGCCGGCGCGAGAATTCGTTGGCCGCCGAATCGTCGGCGAAACGCAGGACATTGGCCGCATAGTCCTCGATGGCGGGGCCGCCGCCGTGCCAGGGTTCGAAGTGGTCGCAGTGGAAATAGCTTATGCGCCGGACGCCGCGCCGCCTGACGACCTCGCGC
>JACDGF010000275.1 GCA_013815405.1 Caulobacteraceae bacterium
CCCCAGGAGGCCGCGGCCGGCCCGGGTCGCGGCGCGGGGCTCCTCCTCGAACAGGGCGGCGAGCTGCTCGGTGATCGCTCCGCCCAGCTGCTCCACATCGACGATGGTCACCGCGCGCCGGTAGTAGCGGGTGACGTCATGGCCGATGCCGATGGCGATCAGCTCGACGCTCGACTTTCCCTCGATTTCGGCGATCACCCGGCGCAGGTGCCGCTCCAGATAGTGGCCGGAATTGACCGACAGGGTGGAGTCGTCGACCGGCGCGCCGTCGGAGACCACCATCAGGATGCGTCGCTGTTCGGAGCGGGCGACCAGGCGCTGATGGGCCCACATCAGGGCCTCGCCGTCGATGTTCTCCTTTAGGAGGCCCTCGCGCATCATCAGCCCCAGGTTCTTGCGCGCCCGGCGCCACGGGGCGTCGGCCGGCTTGTAGATGATGTGCCGCAGGTCGTTCAGGCGTCCCGGCGAGGCCGGTTTGCCGGCTTTCAGCCAATCGTCCCTGGCCGCCCCCCCTTTCCACGCCCGGGTGGTGAATCCCAGGATCTCCACCTTCACCCCGCACCGCTCCAGGGTGCGCGCCAGGATGTCTGCGCAGACCGCGGCGACCATGATCGGCCGGCCGCGCATGGAACCGGAGTTGTCGATCAGCAGGCTGACCACCGTGTCTCGGAACTCCGTCTCCTCTTCCTGCTTGAACGAGAGGGGCGCGGTGGGATCGACGATCACCCGGGTGAGGCGCGCGACATCGAGCAGGCCTTCCTCCAGATCGAAGCTCCAGGCGCGGTTCTGCTGGGCCATCAGCTTGCGTTGCAGCCGGTTGGCGAGGCGCGAGACGACGTTGGAGAGATGGGCGAGCTGCTGGTCGAGATAGGCCCGCAGGCGCGAGAGTTCCTCCGGCTCGCACAACTCCTCGGCCGAGACCACCTCGTCGTGCGCCGCGGTGAACACCTTATAGGCCGGCTCCGGCCGGCCGGGGTCCCTCGGGTCGGGCCGGGCGGGCTTGTCTCCGTCGCTCGTCTCGAGCTCGTCGTCCGAGGGATCGGCCTCGCTGTCCTCCTCGGCCTGGGCCGGCTGGCTTTCCGCAGCTTCCGAATCCCTTTGGCTCCGTTCGGAATCGTCGAGCGAGGCCTCCTCGCGCGATGGCTCTTCGTCCTCGCCGTCGCCGCGATCATCGCCGCCGGCCTCGCCGTCGGGATCGTCGTCCTGGTCGTCGGGGTCGGGTGCGCCCTCCAGGTCGTCGCCCATGGAGAGGTCCCGCACCACGGCCCGGGCGATGCGGGCGAAGGTCTTCTGGTCCGCGACCGCGCCGGCGAGCCGGTCGAGGTCGGCCCCGGCCTTGGCCTCGATCTCGGCGCGGAAGGCGTCGACCACGTCCCGGGCGGCCAGCGGCGGCGCCTCGCCGGTCAGCCGTTCGCGCGCCATCAGAGCGACGATGTCGGCCATCGGCGGGGCGAGCGAATCGATGCGCTGGCCCAGGCCCCTACGCTGGACCGCCTGGTCCCAGACCGCCGCCAGATTGTCCTTCACTCCGGCCAGGGCGTTGGCGCCGATCGCCTCGATCCGCGCCTGCTCCAGGGCGTCATAGACCCGCGACCCGTCGGGCGACCTGGGCTTGCCCCGGGCGTGGACGGCGTCGTCGTGGTGAGCGACCCGCAGGGCCATCTGATCGGCCAATCCGCGGATCCGCGCGGTCTGCGGCCCGGAAAGCTCCCTGGGCGGATGGGGCAGGGTTGCACGGTGGCCGGTGAGGTTCGGCCCGTCGCCCGAGAACACCACCTCCAGGTCCGGCTGTTCGGCCAGGGAGCGGGCGGCGTGCGCCAGGGCGCGCTTGAAGACCTCGCTGGGCGTTTCCCGGTGGGACATGCGCCGATGTCATAACGCGCGGTGCCCCGCCTTAGAAGAGGTGAGGCCGGCCGACGCGACCCCGGGCTATGCCCTTCCCCGTCGCCCCGCGGCTAGACTAGGGGCCGACGCCGGTGGGCGTGCAGTCGGTCGCCGGCGGCCCGGCCGCCCCGACCGACGTGTTGAGCGAAGGGGAGTTGCGGAAATCGAACAGGTCCTCGAGCGATGCCGCATATTGATCGCGGGCCGTCAGATGCGCCCGGGGCGTACCGCCAATGAAGCGCTGTTCGATCAGGGCCAGCAAGGCCGTGTGGTCCCGCGCCACGTGCGAGACGTAGCCAGGCTTGGAGAAGGGCGAGACCGCGATCAGCGGGACCCGCAAGCCCAGCTGGTCGAAGCTGGCGCAGCGGGCCGGGTAGGGGCCGGTCGGATCGGCGGTCAGTTCCGGGCAAAGCGCCTCGGCGTCCAGGAGGGTGGTGTCGGTGGTGCTCGTGAAGTTGGTCGCGCACTCCGCCCCGCCGCCGGGCAGGGTGCTTCCCGGAGGGGCCGACAGGTCCGCGCACTGCCCCGGCGCGATCCCGTCGGGCGTGCGCGCGCCGCCCTGGTCCGCCGCCGGGGGTTTGGCGTGGTCGTAGTAGCCGCCATGTTCGTCATAGGTGATGAAGATGATCGAGTCCTTCCAATAGGGCCCGTTGCGGACGGCGTTGACCACGGTGGAGACGTGGGCCTGGCCGCGTTGAATGTCTGTGGGCGGATGTTCGTCGTCCTGCAGGCCTGTCCCCGTCACGCCCAGGTTGGGATCGATGAACACCACGGAGGGCAGGGGCGCGCCGACCCCGGCCGCCTGGAGGAGGAACGCCGAAAGGGGCAGGGTGTGCGCGTCGGGCGCGCGGAACAGGAACGACTGGGGCGCGTCCTCGAAATAGTCCGCCCAGGTCACGCCGTTGGCGTCGAGCAGGTCGAAGATGGTCCCGGTGATCGGCTTGTAGCCGCCAGCGGGCGGTATGGTGTCATTGGTCGTCAGATGACCGAACGAGGTCGCCGCCATCAGGTAGAACCGGTTGGGGATGGTGGGGCCGACCACGGACGAGAATTGGCGGTCGCTGATCGCGAAGTTCTCGGCCAAGCCGTAATAGAACGGAATGTCGGTCTGGTCGAAATAGGACATCGTCTGGTCCTCGGTCGGTGATTCGCCGCCCGTGTCGGGCTGGTCCGTCGCATCGTTGACGCGGACGAAGCCATTGGCGAGCGGGTTGAGCAAGGCATGGTTCGGATGCTTGAAATTGAGTTCCCCATGGCTGCCGACCCAGCTGTGGTCGAGGTCCGGGATGATGCAGCGCGTCGGGCTGTGGAACGCCTTCACCGCCAGGGTGTCCACATCCAGGTTGCGGTTGGAGCAGGCCAGCGCGCCCTTCTTGACGCCGCAGGTCAGGCCATCGACGCAGGCATGGTCGCCGGCCGAGCAGAACGGCAAGGCGGCGTGATAAGGGCTGCCGGGGGCATAGGGCAGGACTCCGAAATAATTGTCGAAGGAATGGTTCTCCTGCATGACCACGATAATGTGATTGACCTTGCCCAGCGGGCCGTCTGCGAGCGCGGGCCGCCCCCCGGCTAGGCCCAGCAGGACGGCGGCGGCGACGGAGGCCAGGAATCGGCTCGGCATGGTGGAGTTCCTCATCTTGCGGTTTTGGCCGCCCAAGGCGCCGGCGGCAGCAGACCACGCGCGCATGACAGGCTCGTGACCGCCATCCCCGCTCGGGGGCGATCCGACGCATATCCGCTGAAGAAGGCGATCGCCGCTTGGCCGCGGTGGCCCGGACCCTGTAAGACTCGCCTTCCTGAGGGGAGCGCCGATCCATGACCACCAAGCACATCACCGGAACCTATCTGGCCGGCTACACGCTGGACCCGACCTTTTCGAAGGCGCGGATCGCCGACACCGGCCTGATCGCGGGGACCGGCTTCGTGGCGGAAGCCTCGGCCATCCTCTTGAACGCCGGGCGGATCCAGGCCGACGCGCCGGGGGCTGCCGGCGTCGACCTGATGGCGGGCGGCCGCCTGGTCAACAAGCTCGGCGCGGCCGTCGGCGGCGGCGCCGGGGCGGTGGGCGTGGACAACTATGACCCGAACAGCGTCGGCGGGGACGGCGGGGATGGCGGAACCGGCGTGCTTTTGGCCGCCGGCGGCTCGGTGGCCAATCACGGGGCCACGACCGGCGGGGCCGGCGGCATGGGAGGCGGGGGCTACTACACCGGCGGGCGGGGCGGCGACGGCGGCCTGGGCCTGGGGATCTCCGCGCCCGGGGC
>JACDGF010000276.1 GCA_013815405.1 Caulobacteraceae bacterium
GTTCGCAGGACCGGAACGCCCGCCGCGTAGAGCGGCACATAGACGATCCGCGCGCCGAGGAAGAGCTCGGCGCCGAGCCGGGTCAGGCCGTTCTCGCGGCCGGCCAAATGGGCGATCAGGATCGCGGCGGCGAACAGCGGCAGGGTCTCGAACAGATTGGCCTGGGCGCGGCGGAGCCGGCCGCCGAGCGCGGACATGGGCGGCGGCGGCTCGTCGCGGCCCCGATGTTGTATTTCAGGCCGAAATCCTTGTTCAGGACCGCGACGGCCAGGAAGATCTGCACGAGGGCCAGAACCAGCGTCCAGCCCAGGATGGTGAGTTCAAAGCTCATGTCATGTCCTCATTGCCCGGTCGGGGCGGCATCGGAGCCGCTCCCCTGCTACCGGTGGATCTTCCCCATCTGGACGACCTCGAAGTTCGCGCCGGTGACCTGGCGCAGCTCGTCGACCAGCCGGCTGTTGTTCCAACGGTCGTCGGGTGCGCCGGAGAGGAACCAGCTGGAACCGTTGTCGGCGACGAACATGCCGTAGGTCTTGAGCGCCCGGAGGATGGCCTTGGTCTGGGGGCTGAAGCCGGCCGGAATCACATAGGCGGCCTTCAGGCGCACCCGCATGCCCATCGGCGGCAGGTCGTGGCTGGGATCGGACGAGGCCCAGTGGGTCGCTGGCGAGACATAGGCCCGGCGGCTTCGGGTCACGGTGAAGCGCAGGGCGTGGGGGATCAGGCCGGCCGAGACCTCGTCGTAGCGGACGAGGCCGGGGAAGATCGGCAGGCCGGCGGCGTCGGCGCTGGTCCAGCCGGGCTTGGCGGTCGGCCGCACATTGTCCGAATCGAGATGGAAGACGGCCCCCGAGGCGGCGTTCCAGCCGCCGCCGGCGCGGGGGAAGGCGGCGAACATCTCGTAGAGGCGGTTGGCGTCCTTGTCGATCACCAGCACATGGCGGTCTCCGCCGAACTTGCCGCCGCCGGGCTTGGAGCCCTCGATCGGGGCGTCGGGCGGGACGGGGTAAGGGCCAGGATCGCTCTGATCGCGATAGGCCTTGAAGTGGATCGCCACCGGCGGCTGGGCGCCGGCCACGACCACATAGGGGATGCCGATGATCGCGCCGGCGTAGGTCCCGGCCCCGAAATCCGGGTGCAGGCCGACGTCGCGGCCGATCGAGGCGATAATGCGGTCGGACCGGGGGTCGACCGGCGCGCCGCTGATGTCGGTGTTCCAGGCATTGTCGGCCGGGAACGGCACGGCGCCGTTGAGGTTCGCGCCCACCCCCAGATCGGCCTTGGCCATGGAGCCGTAGTCGAAGGCGAGCGCCGGCGGGGCGGCCAGCAAGGCGGCGGCGAGGGCCGCGGACACGACGGGTTTCATGGCGCCCTTTCGCGCGCCCGGCGCGGGATCGCGTGTCGCCGGACGCCTGGGGTCACCCCCTTGGCCAAGGAGTGAGCGCCGCCGCCGCGCGTGTCAACCGGCCAGTCCGCGCCCGGTCAGCCGCTTGCCTTCCCACGGGAAGGCGCCGTCCAATGGGCCCAGGTAAACGTGGCGGGACGCGGCGATGGCGGAGCGGGTGGCAGTCTTGGGGGCGGGGATGGCCGGGCTCTGCGTGGCCCTGGCCCTGGCCCCCACGGGCCGCGAGATCACCCTCTATGAGCGCGACCCGCCGCCGCCGGAGGGTGGGGCGGAGGCGGCGTTCGAAGGCTGGGCGCGGCGTGGGGTGGGCCATCTGCGCCACAGCCACGCCTTCCTCGCCCGGCTGCGCAACCTGATCCGCGCCGAGCATCCGGGCCTGCTGGAGGATCTGCGCGCGGCGGGCGCGCGAGAGCTCACCTTCGCCGAGGGGCTCCCCGGCCCTCTGCGCGACCGCTATGTCGCCGAGCCGGGAGACGAGGAGCTGGCGGTGATCGTCAGCCGGCGCACGACGATGGAGCTGGTCATCCGCCGCTATGTGGAGCGGCGGAACAACGTCACCCTGCGATCGGGCATGTTCGTCCAAGGATTGGTCACCGAGCCGGGGGCCGGCGGCGGCGTGGCGGTGCGGGGCCTCAACCTGGCGGGCGAGAGCGACGCCCTGGCCGAGATCGTGATCGACGCCGGCGGCCGCGCCTCGCCGGCCGTGGAGTGGCTGCGCGACGCGGGGGCGACGATCCCGGAGGAAGAGGAGGACTGCGCCATCCTCTACTACACCCGCTTCTATCGCCACGAGCCCGGCGCGGGCGAACCGCCGCGCGGGCGCTTCGGCGTCACCGGCGACCTGGGTTATCTGAAGTTCGCCGTCTTTCCGGCCGACAACGCCACCTTCTCGATCACCGTCGCCGTGCCGCAGGTGGAAGAGGCCCTGCGCGCGGCGGTGGTCCGGCCGGAGGTTTTCGACCGCATCTGCGCGCGGCTTCCGGGGATCGCGCCTTGGACCGACCCGGCGCGGGCGAGCCCGATCAGCCGGGTTCATGGCATGGGCGATCTGAAAAGCCGGTGGCGCGAGATGGCGCCCGAGGGCACGCCTGTCACCTTGAACTGGTTCGCGGTGGGCGACAGCCTGGCGCGCACCAATCCCCTGTTCGGCCGAGGGTGCTCCTTCGCCGCGGCGGAGGCGCATTTGCTGCGCGACGCCCTGTCGCAAACCACCGATCCGGCCGAACGCGCAAGGCTCTACAGCCACCGGGTGCGGGCCGCGCTGCGACCCTATTACGACGACATGCGCGCCCAGGACCGCTCCGCCGCCCGCCGCGCCCTGCATGGCCTGGATCCCGGCTATCGGCGGCCCTGGCGCGCCCGGCTAAAGCGGCGCCTCCTGGAGGACGGGATCACCATCGCACTTCGCCGCGACCCCGTCCTTCTGCGCGCCGCGATGCGCGCCTTCCACATGCTCGAGCCCCCGCAAGCCTGGCTCACCCGCCCCGCGACCCTGGCCAAGGTGCTGGCGACCTGGGCGCGGGGGCGTCGCGCCAACGCGCCCTATTACGCGGAAAAGTCAGGCCCGGGCCGAACGGAGATGTTCGCCGATCTCGGCCTTCCCGCGGGGGCCGACCTGGCGCGACTTCGCGCCGCGGGATGACGTGTCGAGCGGCGTTGGCAACAGCGGACGCGCGCGCTAAGTCCATCGCCGAGGCGGGCCAGGGAGAAACGGCATGACGAAGGCGGCCGTTTTCGCCGCGGCGCCCCGGCCCGCGCCCGACCGGCCGTCGCCCATCTCCACCCGTCAGGTCACGGCGGCGGTGATCGGCAACGCCCTGGAATTCTACGACTTCACCACCTACAGCTATTTCGCCGTCCAGATCGGCCATAATTTCTTTCCTGGGCATTCGCCGTTCGTCAGCCTGATGCTGTCGCTCGGCACTTTCGGGGCGGGCTTCATCCTGCGCCCGATCGGGGCGGTCGTGATCGGCCGGTACGGCGACCGGCGCGGGCGGCGCCCGGCGATGCTGTTCAGTTTCGCGCTGATGGGCGCGGCCATACTGGGACTCGCCCTTACGCCGTCCTACGCCCAGATCGGGCCCCTCGCCCCGTTCCTGGTCCTCGCCTGGCGGCTCTGCCAGGGCTTTGCCCTGGGCGGGGAGGTCGGCCCGACCACGGCGTACCTGGTCGAAGCGGCGCCGCCGGCCCGGCGCGGCCTCTACGGCGCCTGGCAAGGGGCCAGCCAGAACCTGGCCTCGATCGCCGGCGGCCTGGTGGGAGTCACCCTGGCGGCCGTGGCCGGGGCGGCCAGCCTGGAGATCTGGGGCTGGCGAGCGGCCTTCCTGCTGGGCGCCCTGGTGCTGCCCGTGGGGCTGATCATCCGGCGCAGCCTTCCGGAGACCCTGCATCGGCCCGAGGCGCCCGGCGCGATCCATCCGCCGGCGGCGACCCTGCGGAGCCACGCCCGGGTGCTCGCCCTTGGCCTGGCGTTGATCGCCGCCGCGACCATCTCGACCTATGTGGGAACCTTCATGACCACCTACGCCATAACCACCCTGCACATGCCGGCCGGGATTTCCTTGGGGGCCGCGGTGGCCAATGGCGCGTTCGGCGTGCTGGGCGGGCTGGCCGGCGGCCTGCTGTCGGACCGCTACGGGCGAAAAGCCCTGATGATCTGGCCGCGCGTCGCCTTCCTCCTCGCCACCTGGCCGGCGTTCTACCT
>JACDGF010000277.1 GCA_013815405.1 Caulobacteraceae bacterium
TAAGTAACCCGATGCTTCTTCGTCCACATGCCCAATCACTCCCCTCGGTTGACACCGAGCCGGTGAATCACGACACCAACCTCCCGACCAGCGCCTTTTGGGTCAGGCTCTTATCCGAACGGGACGACGGTCCACTATTTCTACGACCGGTCGGGCAACCGAACGTGTCAGTCCACGACGAGCGCAGGGACGAGTTGGGGCTGTTTTCTTTGGGGCTCAAAGTCGTGGCAATAGCCGGGGGCAAGTCCATGCGGATCGCGACTGAATCAAGTTGGTTGGTGGACAAGCCGTTGCATTCAAGGCTTGCGACCATAGGCGCCCGCCGTCGCGTGCGAGAGCAAGGCATCGCCATCCGGTGTCTGGCCTTTGTCGGAGTTATCGGCGCCTTCGTCGCCCCCGGAGCGGTGAATGCTCAGACCTGTAGATCCTATCCTAACACGCTGACTAATGGCTCGACCGCCGACGCCTCGCAGGTGATGGAGAATTTCAACTGCGCCGCGCTCGTCGGCAGCGGCCATTTTACGGGGAACGTCGGCATCGGTGTTTCACCCTCCGCCTATGAGCTCGACGTTGGGGGAATAGGTCGATTCGTCAGCCCGAATAACGGCTCGACGGGAGGCGTGATTCTGCGAGACGCCATTGGCGATCCGAATGCCAATTATCTTCAATTCGTCAATAACACAAATACTTCCCAATATGGATTCATAGCAGGGCTTAAAACCTTCGGGCTGGAATTGGGCGGCGGCAACGTCGGCGTTCAAACAGCTTCGCCAAGCCTTGTTTTCTATGTAAATGGCTCCTCCGGCGGCACCAAGAATTGGACGGTGACGTCCGATGCCCGACTAAAAAAAGACGTTACGCAGATTACAGACGCCTTGAGCCTGGTGCGGCGTTTGCGCGGCGTGCGCTATCGCTGGCTGTCCGTGGACGAGCGCTCTATAGGCAAGTCGTTGAATCTTCCCCTGAATGAGCCCGAGATCGGCATGATCGCGCAGGAGGTGGCGAGTGTCGTGCCGGAAGCGGTGTTCACGCCAGCAAAGGGAAGTGACGCTTCCTATGGAGTCGCGCCAGGGAGTCTCGTGCCCATTTTGGTAGAAGCCATCAAGCAACAGCAGGCGCAAATAGATCAACAGCAAGTCGAAATCGGGCAGCTCCGTGAGCAATTGGCCGCCTTAAGCAAGGCCCGATGACGGTCAAACTCGGAAAGACCGACCACTGGAATAGTGGTGGAGTTCGATAGCGTGACTTCGGGCTCAGGTCAGCATATACCCAGACTTAGCTAATAGCGAGGGTCGCCCGAGGTTTTGCTCCGGTCGCCATGGTGGGACACAGGAGCGGGCGCAACTATCGGGGACGTGTGCCCTGCAGCCGCCGGAGCGTGGCCGAACGGGGCCGGAGAGCGGCGGCCGAGCCCCTGGGGCCAGACCAGGGAAAGCGCGATCATGACCAGTCCGATGAGGACGAGGATCGGCAGGACAAGGCGGTCGCGCATAGCCGGACTTTGCCCTAATGGGACCCCCATGCCCACGCTCGTTCTTCTGCGCCATGGCCAGAGCCTGTGGAATCTCGAGGGCCGGTTCACCGGCTGGGTGGACGTCGACCTCACTGCGGCGGGGGAAGCCGAGGCGATTGCCGGCGGCGAGCTGATCCAGGCGGCGGGAATCGCCTTCGACCGCGCCTACGCCTCGGTCCTGACCCGGGCGATCCGCACCGGTTGCCTGGCCCTGGCCGCGGCCGGCCAGCTGTGGATCCCGATGCTCAAGGATTGGCGGTTGAACGAGCGGCACTACGGGGCCTTGACCGGCCTTGGCAAGGCCGAGACGGCCAGGATCCACGGCGACGCCCAGGTGCGGATCTGGCGCCGCTCCTATGACATCGCCCCGCCGCCGCTGGCGCCCGGCGAGCCGTTCGATTTCGCGGCCGACCGCCGGTACGCCGGCACGGTCCCGCCGGCCTCCGAGAGCCTCAAGACCACCCTGGAGCGCGTCCTCCCGTATTGGACCGGAGAAATCGCCCCGCGCCTGGGTGGGGGCGAAACCCTGCTCGTCGCCGCCCACGGCAATTCCCTGCGCGCCATCGTCAAGCACCTGTTCGCGGTGAGCGACGCGGCCATCCCCGACCTGGAAATCCCGACCGGCAATCCGCTGGCGGTGGAACTCGGCGCCGACCTGAAACCCCGCGCCGCGCGCTATCTGGACGAGGCCAGGGCGCAGGCGATTCCGCCGCTGCCATAGAATCCTCACCCGCGAAGCGCGGAGGGTTTAACGAGGAAAAGGGCGGCGCGTCATCGCGCCGCCCTTTCAGGCCTCAAGTTTGATGGAGCCTTACGCGGCCTTGTCGGCCTCGATAAGGCCGGCGTCCTCGGAAGCCGAGATCTCAATCCGGCGGGGTTTCAGCGCTTCGGGGAGTTCGCGCTTCAGGCTGAGCGAGAGCAGGCCGTCGGCGAGGTGGGCGTCGGCGACCACCACATAGTCGGCCAGCTGGAACCGGCGCTCGAAGTTGCGCTCGGCGAGGCCGCGATGGAGGTAGCGCTTGGCGCCGTCATTGGCGGCCTTGCGGCCCTGGACGGTGAGGAGGTTTTCCTTGACCTCGATGACGAGGTCCTCGGGCTTGAAGCCGGCCACCGCGATCTCGATGCGGTAGGCGTTCTCGTCCGTCCGCTCGATATTGTAGGGCGGATAGCCGTTGGACGACTCGCTCGTGGCGGCGTCGAGCAGGTCCGCCAGCCGGTCGAAGCCGACCACGGAGCGGTAGAGGGGGGAAAAGTCGAGGGTTCGCATGGGCAACATCCTTCTTTGCTTTAAGCAAGGTTGCGTTTGTGGGCGGATCGTCGGCGAGCCTGGTCGGCCTCGCGCTTGACCCGGAAGGCCCGGTCGCCCAGCGCCTTCGGGTTCATAGTTAGGATCGGCCGGGGAAGCTTCAAGGCCCCGATTCACTTGCCGGGCGGGTTTGGCCGGGCTAGGGCCATTGGCCTCACACACGCACCTTCCAAGGAGACCCTCGTTCATGGCCACGCTGCAGGAAGTCACCGACCGCATCAGGACGGCCGTGGGAGCCGATTCGGGCCTTGGCAAGACCTTGAAGTTCAACCTGAAGGGCGATGGGTTCATCTTCATCGACGGAGGCACGGTCTCCAACGAGGACAAGCCGGCCGACCTCACCATGACCATCTCGATGGCCGACCTGGAGGCGATGGGCGCGGGCAAGCTCGACGCCATGACCGCGGTGATGACCGGCAAGCTGCAGCTCTCCGACATGGGCCTGGCCATGAGCCTGCAGAGCAAGATGCAGGCCCTTTTCGCCAAGATGGCCTGATCGCCGCTTGACCGGCGCCGCGCCGCTTCTGGCCACCCCCGGGGCGCCGATCCCCCCCGGCGGGGCGGCGGAGTGGTTCACCGGCGCCGGCGGCGCCCGCCTGCGCGCGGCTCTGTTCGTCCCGGGCGGGGCGTTGCGCGGCTCGGTGGTGGTGAGCCCCGGCCGCACCGAGGCCGTCGAGAAGTATTTCGAGGTCGCCCAGCGCCTCCTGGAGCGCGGTTTCGCCGTCCTGGTGCACGACTGGCGCGGCCAGGGCCTGTCTCAGCGGCTGCTGCCCGATCGGCTTCTCGGCCACGCGGTCGGCCACGCCGATTTCCTCACCGACTATCGGGCCCTTCTGGACACTTTCGCCGCCCGCCTGCCCAAGCCGTGGATCGCCCTGGGCCATTCCATGGGCGGATGCCTGACCTTGCTGGCGCTCGCCCAGGGCGAGGCCCGGTTTTCCGGCGCGATCCTGTCGGCCCCGATGCTGGGCATATTGACGGGGCCCGTTCCGCCGCCGTTCGCCGCGCTACTGGCGGTCGGCCTGACGCTCATCGGCGGCGGCGGCCTTTCGGTGGCGCGCCAGACCACGGCGGCCACACCGTTCGAAGCCAATATCCTCACCCACGACCGCGCCCGCTATGAGCGCAATGAAGCCCTGGTCGCCGCCTGGCCGGACCTGGCCCTGGGCGGGCCCACCTGGGGCTGGCTCGCCTTCGCCTTCGGCGCGGTCTTCAGCCTCGAGCATGGGCCCGGGGCGGCGCGCATCGCCGCGCCGCTGACGGTGACCCTGGCC
>JACDGF010000278.1 GCA_013815405.1 Caulobacteraceae bacterium
GCGCGGCGCGGCGCGGCGCCCTCATCCGCCGCGGGCGCGACGGCGATCGCCTCGCCGCCTTCGTCCTGGTCTTCCTCGTCCTCCGCCTGCTCGTCGTCCTGGTCCAAAGCCGCGTCGTCGATCTCGACGTCCGCATAGCCGGCGGGCTCCGGCGCCTCGACGCTCCTGTCCACCTCGTGCGGAACGTTGGAGACCCGGTCGATCTCGTGCTCGGCATGGGCCAGCGCCTCGTCGATCACCACGCTGACGAACAGGCCGTGACCGCGCAGGATGCGGGTCAGGAACTCGCGCTTATGGTTGAGGATGTAGAGGCTGACGTCCCGCGGGACCCGGACGATGACCTCGCCGCCGCCCTTGAGCGCCTCCATCTCCACCGCCCGCAGGGCGGCCAGCGAACTGGATTCCACCGAGCGCACACGGCCGGCCCCCTGGCAGTTGGGGCAGATGTGGGTGGTGCCTTCCAGTATGCCGGTGCGGCGGCGTTGGCGGCTGAGCTCCATCAGGCCGAAGGCGGAGATCTTGCCCATCTGGATGCGGGCGCGGTCCCGCGCCAGGCAGTCCTTGAGGGTCTTTTCCACCGTGCGGTTGTTCTTGGCCTCGTCCATGTCGATGAAGTCGATCACGATCAGGCCGGCGAGATCCCGCAGGCGAAGCTGGCGCGCCGTCTCCTCGGCCGCTTCCAGGTTGGTCTTGAGCGCCGTCGCCTCGATGTTGCGCTCGCGGGTGGCGCGGCCGGAGTTGACGTCCACCGCCACCAGGGCCTCGGTCTGGTTGATCACCAGATAGCCGCCGGACTTGAGGGGCACGGTCGGCGAATAGATCTGGGCCAGGTGGTCCTCGATCCGGTGGGCGACGAACAGGGGCGTGGGGTCGCGGTAGGCCTGGATCTTCTTGGCCTGGGACGGCATCAGCATGCGCATGAAGTCCCGCGCTTCGCGGAAACCCGCCTCGCCCTCGACCCAGATTCCTTCGAGGTCCTTGTCGTAGAGGTCGCGGATGGCGCGCTTGACCAGGTCCTCTTCCTCATAGATCAGCGCCGGGGCGATCGAGTGCAGGGTGGTGTCGCGGATGTTCCCCCAGGCCCGCGACAGGTACTCATAGTCGCGCTTGATTTCCGCCTTGGTGCGCTTGGCCCCGGCGGTGCGGACGATCAGGCCCATTCCCGGCGGCACGTCCAGGTCGGTGACGATCCCGCGCAGGCGTTTGCGGTCGGTCACGGCGGTGATCTTGCGGCTGATCCCGCCACCCCGATCGGTGTTGGGCATCAGCACGCAATAACGGCCGGCCAGGGACAGATAGGTGGTCAGCGCCGCGCCCTTGGTTCCGCGCTCCTCCTTGACCACCTGGACCAGCATGATCTGGCGCCGCTTGACCACCTCCTGGATCTTGTAGCGGCGCATCAGCCGCTGGCGGCGGCGGGCGATTTCCTCGTCGACCTCGTCGTCGTCGTCCCCGCCGCCGAGGTTCTCGGTCGCCGCGGCCTCCGCCTCGTCGTCGACGGCGCCGGCCGGGGGATGATCGTCGTCCTCCTCCTCGGCTTCCCGCAGCAGGGCTTCGCGGTCGGCGTGGGGGATCTGATAGTAGTCGGGGTGGATTTCGTTGAACGACAAGAAGCCGTGGCGATTGCCGCCATATTCGACGAACGCCGCCTGCAGGCTGGGCTCTACCCGGGTGACCTTGGCCAGATAGATGTTGCCGCGCAGCTGCCTGCGGGCGCTGCTTTCGAAATCGAATTCCTCAACCTTGTTTCCGTCCAGGACGACGACCCGCGTTTCCTCGGCGTGGGCGGCGTCGATCAGCATCTTCTTGGGCATCGATCAGGTCTCCGGGGCGCGCGGCGGGCCAGGGGCCCGGGCGCCGGCTGAGGGCGCGCGCGCGCGAAGCCTCCGTGGCCGCGCGGCCGCGCGAAACGGCGGCGGCGGTCAGGGTCGAAATCGGAGCGAAGGCGGCGCTGCCCATGGTTCATTCTCAAGGTCGCGCTCGCTTGAAAAAGCGCGGGTCGGATGACGCGTCCACGCCATATAGGCGTTGGCCCGACGCGATAGGGCGCGCGGGCGCCGCTTGGAATCGCGACAGGCGGCGAATGCGCGTGATTGAGTGTAGGGGAGGGCGTGGACAAAGGGAAGCGGAGGGTTTCGGGGGGCCGCGGGGCCGCGGGCCGCAGAGAAAAGGGGTCAGAGTGATTTTCAAGTCGTGGGCCGAACGGCTTACAGCGGGTGAGCTGAAAAATCACTCTGACCCCTTTTCTCCCTTCGGGCGCTTCGGGCGACCGCGAATGGGCGGCCCCAGGCGCCGGCGGAGGGTGGTTTCGATCTCTTCGCGGAATCGGTCGTTTCCAGCGATCCACCCGCGCTGGGCCGTATCGCGCAGGGTGTGCAGCAGGCGCTCGTCCAGCCCTTCGGCGAAGAGCTCCCGGTAGGCGAGCCGGCGCTCGGCCGCCGACGCGCCCAGCGCCCGGTAGAGTTCATGCTCGGTGATCAGGGGGTCGCTTCGACCTTCGCCATTGTGGCCCCGCTGAACCACCGGTGCTCGCCCGGATGGGCGACCATGCCGGCGCGCAGCGGATTGGCCTCGATGTAGCGATGGCACGCCATCAGATAGGCTTCGCTGTCGATGATCGTCGATTTGAAACGCCCTTCCCACAAGGTGCCGGTCCGGCCGTGGGCGCGATTGACATGGCCAACATAGCGTCGGCCCAGGGGACTGCATCAGCCGGCCGACACCCCCGTCGCGGTCGGGGGTGACCAGCAGGTGGACATGATTGGTCATCAGTACATAGGCATGCAGGGCGCAGCCCTCCGCCGGCAGAGTCTCGCCCAGACGCGCGAGGAAGACCCGTCGATCCCCATCCTCGAAGAAGATCGCCTGGCGGTTGACGCCCCGTTGGATGAGGTGATGGACATGGCCGGCGAGCGCCAGCCGGGGACGGCGAGGCATGGGCGTGATCCGACCGCGCTCCTATCTATTCGCCATGGCCCCAGTTCAATAAATGACTCTGACCCCTTATTTTGCAGAAGAATTCAATGCCCGAGCCCGTCAAGCCCCGCGCCGTCGGTTTCAACCACGTCGCCCTCGAAGTGGGCGACATCGACGAGGCCCTGGCGTTCTACGGGCGGCTTTTCGCCTTCGAGCTGCGTGGCAAGAGCCAGGACATGGCGTTCATCGACCTCGGAGACCAGTTCCTGGCGCTCCAGAAGGGTCGCCGGCAACCGGCCGACGACGGCCGTCACTTCGGCCTGGTGGTAGACGACAAGGAGGCCGCGCGGCGGGCGCTGGCCGAGGCGGGCGTGGAGGTCGTGCCCGGATCCTTCCTCGACTTCCGTGACCCGTGGGGCAACCGGGTGCAGATCGTCGGCTATGAAGGCATCCAGTTCTCCAAATCGCCGGACGTCCTGCGCGGGATGGGCCTGGCCCACCTCGCCAAGACCCCAGAAGCGGTCAAGGAGCTCGGGGACAAGGGGATGGGCCCCGCTTAGGCATTCCCCCGAGCGCCCGCCGGCGAATCGCGGGCGCCATCGATCCTTAACCGTTTGTCTACGCCGACCCGCCCATATGGCCGTCCCTTTCGACGGTGAAGGTTTGGGCGAGGCATGTGGGCGGCGTGGGCCAGCGCTCTGGGGTCGGGGTCGGCGCGGGCGGCGCCGATGGTCGCGGCCGCCTTGGCCTGCGCGACGGCCTTCGCCGAAAAGGCGCCCGCGCCGGTCGAGGTGCTCGCGCTGCGATTCAGCGGCGATCGGGCCGGCGCGCGGGTGGTGGTCGACCTGGACAAGCCCCTCTCCGCAAAGGTTATCGATCAGGAAGGCGGGGCGCGGCGGATCGTCCTTGGCCTGCCGGCGGTCGGGGCCCGGGGCGGCTTCGACGGTTCCGGCCGGGGTCTGGTCAAGGGCTGGAAGCTTCAGGGCGCCACGTCCGGCGCGCGCCTGATCCTCGATCTGGCCCGCGACGGCCGCGTCCGCCGCCGCTTCCTCATTCCCCCGGGCGAGGGCGTGACTCACTATCGCTATGTCATCGACCTCGCCGCCGGCCTGCCCGAAGTCGCGGCCCCGCCCGCTCCGTCGCCGGCCGCTCCCCCGCCGGTCAAGCT
>JACDGF010000279.1 GCA_013815405.1 Caulobacteraceae bacterium
CGCTTCGCGTGGGAGGATTTAGGAGAACTCAATCCTCCCCCGCCGTCTTGCGGGGGAGGGGGACCCCGAAGGGGTGGAGGGGGCGCACGGCGGCGGCGGCCTTCTGGCGCACTTAAGTCCTCCGATCCGGCCCCTCAAACCCCCACCTCGAAGTCCACCACCAGCGGAAGATGGTCGGAGGCCACGCGCGCCAAAGGGTCGGCGGGGGCGCCCATGCCCAGAATGCGCACGCCCTCGCTGACGAACACATGGTCGATGCGCAACACCGGCATCGAGGAGGGAAAGGTGGCGATCCGCCACCGGCCGCGGGCGACCGCGGTGTGCGCGTCGGCCAGGCGCGCGGCCAGGGTGCGATAGGCGATCGTCGCCGAGGTGGCGTTGAAATCGCCCAGAAGAATCAGGGGGTCCCGCCGCGATGGGTTGCCCAGCCACTCGCCCCCCGCCAGGGCGGCGGCCTGGATCTGCTGTTCGCGGGGGACGAGGCCCAGGTGGGTGTTGATGATCTGGACTTCCCGCCCCGCGCCGAGATCGATCGCCACCCATAGGGCCCCCCGGGGCTCGAGCCGCCGAATCCGGGGATAACCGGGCAGGGGCCCCGCCTTGATCAGGCGCTCGGGCAGGGCGGTCAGTATCGCGTCGCCGTAGAGCTCCTCCTCGACCCGCAGCGCGGCGTTGAAGCGCGAGGCCATCGAAAGCCGGTCGGCGAGTTCATGGGCCTGGTCCACTCCGCCGGTCCGCGCTCGGCCTACGTCGACCTCCTGGAGCACGACGATATCGGGGGAGTGAGCCGCGATGACCTCCGCGACGCGCGCGACATCCAGGTGGCCATCGGTCCCGACGCAGCGATGGACGTTGTAGGTGAGGATCCGGGTCATGGCCGTCCGCCGGCTTTACGCGAAGGCGCCGGCTGGCCGATAGGGGCTTGCCCGCCGCGCGAGGCCGCGTCGGCGACTTGGCAACCGGAGGCTCGCTCCCCTATGGTCGATCCGGCGCGCCGGCGCCCCAGAGGGATGAACGACATGGACCTCGATTTCTCACCGCAAGACGCGGCCTTCCGCGACGAGGCGCGCGCTTTTCTCGCCGAGTCTTATCCCAAGGCCCTGCGCGAAAAGCAGCGCAACGAGGAGGCCCTGACCAAGGAGGACTATTTCTCCTGGCACCGGGTCCTCGCCGCCAAGGGCTGGTCGGCGCCCTCGTGGCCCAAGGAGTGGGGCGGCACGGGCTGGACGCCGACCCAGAAATACATCTGGTCGGAGGAGCTGGCGCGGGCCGACGCCATACCGGTGCTCCCCTTCGGCGTCGCCATGCTGGGGCCGGTGCTCTACACCTTCGGGACGGAGGAGCAGAAGGCCCGCTTCCTGCCGGGCATCCGCGACGGCCTCGTCTGGTGGTGCCAGGGCTATTCCGAGCCGGGCGCCGGATCGGATCTCGCCAGCCTCAACACCCGGGCCGAGCGCATCGCCGGCGACGACGGCAAGGAATACTACCTGGTCAACGGCCAGAAGACCTGGACCACCCTGGCCCAATACGCCGACTGGGGCTTCTTCCTGGTGCGCACCGACCCCGCGGTCAAACCCCAGGCCGGGATCAGCTTCCTGCTCATCGACATGACCTCTCCGGGGGTCACCGTGCGCCCGATCGTCACCCTGGAGGGCGGCCACGAGGTCAACGACGTCTTCCTCGACAATGTCAAGGTGCCGGTGGAGAACCGCATCTTCCACGAGAACCAGGGCTGGACCTGCGCCAAGGCCCTGCTCCAGCACGAGCGTTCCGGCATCGCCGGCGTGGCGCGCTCCAAGCGCGGGCTCGAGCGACTGCGCCAGATGGCCCGCACCGAGCTGGCCGACGATTCGGGGCCGCTGATCGCCGATCCCTTCTTCCGGCGCAAGGTGGCCGATCTGGAGATCGACCTGACCGCCCTGGAATATACCGAGCTTCGCACCCTGGCCGGGGAAAGCTCGGGCCGGGGGCCCGGGCCGGAATCCTCGATCCTCAAGATCAAGGGCACCGAGATCCAGCAGCGCCTGAGCGAACTGGCCCTCGAGGCGGCCGGCCACTATGGCGCCCCCTATCTGCGCGGCCTGCCGCACAACGCCGGCGCCATCGGCCCCGACGCGGCCCACGGCGTGGCGGGGGTCTATT
This sequence comes from Caulobacteraceae bacterium, assembly GCA_013815405.1. Lineage (GTDB taxonomy): Bacteria > Pseudomonadota > Alphaproteobacteria > Caulobacterales > Caulobacteraceae > Acaudatibacter. The sequence continues at coordinate 2,143 of JACDGF010000279.1, forward strand.
TCAACACCCGCAAGACCTCGATCTACGGCGGCTCCAACGAGATCCAGCGCAACATCATCGCCAAGCTGGTGCTGGGGCTTTGACAGCCAGCGGCCTTTAACGAGACCCGGACCCCCGATGGATTTCAGCTTTACCGAAGAACAGTCGATGCTGCGCGACACCGTCGCCAGCTACCTGGCCGACCACTACGGCTTCGAGGCCCGCCGCGCGGGTATCGCCTCGGAAGCGGGTTGGCGCCCGGAGGTGTGGAAGGCCTTCGCCGAGGATCTCGGCATACTGGGCGCCGCCTTCTCGGAGGATCTGGGCGGCCTGGGCGGCGGGGCGGTGGACACCCTGGTCCTGATGGAGGAGTTCGGCAAAGCCCTGGTGGTCGAGCCCTATCTCGGCACGGTGGTGATCGGCGGCGGATTTCTTGAGCATGGCAAGCCGGCCGGCGCCGCCGAACTCATCGGCAAGATCATTTCCGGCGAGATCACCCTGGCTTTCGCCTGGGCCGAGCCCCAGGGCCGCTACAACCTCCGCGACCTGAAGACCACGGCGCGCAAGGACGGCTCCGGCTATGTGCTCAACGGCCACAAGGCGGTGGTGATCGGGGCGCCCTGGGCCAGCCATCTCATCGTCACCGCCCGCACCGGCGGCGGCCAGCGCGACCCCGAAGGCGTTTGCGTCTTTCTGGTCGAGGCGGGCGCGCGGGGGATCGTCACCCGCGACTATCCCACCGTGGACGGCCATCGCGCCTCCGAGGTCTATTTCGAGAACGTATCCCTTCCCGGCGAGGCCCTGATCGGACCGGAGGGCGCCGCCCTGCCGCTCATAGAACAGGTGGTGGACGAAGCCATCGCCGCCACCTGCGCCGAGGCCTGCGGCGTCCTGCGCAAGCTGCATGAGGGAACCCTCGAATACGCCCGTCAGCGCAAGCAGTTCGGCGCCCCGATCGCCTCCTTCCAGGTGCTCCAGCACCGCATGGTCGACATGTTCATCCAGGTCGAGCAGGCCGTCTCCATGACCTACATGGCCCACATCAAGCTGGACGAGCCGGCGGCCGAGCGGGCCAAGGCGGTCTCCGCGGCCAAGGTCCAGATCGGCCGGGCCTGCCGTTTCGTCGGCCAGAACGCGATTCAGCTCCACGGCGGCATGGGCATGACCGATGAGATGGCCATCGGCCATTACTTCAAGCGCGCCACCATGATCGAGGGCCAGTTCGGCTCGGTCGACCACCACCTGCGTCGCTACGAGGCCCTGTCGTTCGACGGGAAATAGGGGTGTCAGGATCGTGCCCGCCGCTTTGCGCCCCCTCCGTCACGGCGCGAGAGGGCGCCGCGCCACCTCCCCCGCTTCGCGGGTGAGGATTGCGAAAAACAAATCCTCCCCCGCCTCTATGCGGGGGAGGGGGACCCCGAAGGGGTGGAGGGGGCGCAAGGCGGCTGCGAAGCTCTTCCAAGTTCGCCCCCCATGACCCCCATCCCCGCCCCCTCGCCCAACTTCGATGCCCGGCTCGCGCCGCCGGACATGATCGTCCTGCACTACACCGGCATGCCGACCGGAGAGGGCGCCCTGGCGCGGCTGATAGATCCGGCCGCCAAGGTCTCGGCCCACTATCTGGTGGAAGAGGACGGGCGGGTGTTCGCCCTGGTCGCCGAGGCGCGCCGCGCCTGGCACGCCGGCAAGGCCGTCTGGGGCGGCCAAACGGACATCAACGGCGCCTCGATCGGGATCGAGATGGTCAATCCGGGCCACGAATTCGGCTACCGCCCCTTTCCCGACCGCCAGATCGAGGCGACGACCCGCCTCATCGCCGATGTCCGCTCGCGCTGGACCGTTCCGGACGCCCGCATCCTGGGCCACTCCGACGTGGCCCCGGAGCGCAAGCAGGATCCGGGAGAGTCTTTCCCCTGGAAACGCCTCGCCCTCGCCGGCCACGGCCTGTGGGCGGAC
>JACDGF010000280.1 GCA_013815405.1 Caulobacteraceae bacterium
CGGTCTTACCGATGTCTCCGACCTCGGCGCCCTCGAGGGCGATGACGGCAAGCGGCGAGCCCACCGCGGCCATGTCCCCCGGTTCTCCATGCACCGAGATCACCCTGCCCGAGACCGGCGTCGTCATCTCCACCGTCGCCTTGTCGGTCATCACGTCGACGAGAGGCTGGTCCTCTTCGATCGTGTCGCCGACCGCTACGTGCCAAGCGACGATCTCGGCCTCGGCGGTTCCCTCGCCGACATCGGGCAGCTTGAAGACGAACTCACCCATGGGCGTCCACCGTCCGCCGCAGGGCCGCGGCCACCCGATCGGGGCCGGGAAAATACTCCCACTCGAAGGCGTGGGGATAAGGAGTGTCCCAGCCGGCGACCCGTTCGATGGGCGCCTCGAGGTGGTAGAAGCAGCGCTCCTGGATCAGGGCCGTGAGCTCGGCCCCGAAGCCGGAAGTGCGGGTCGCCTCGTGCACGATCACGCACCGGCCGGTCTTCCTGACCGAGGCGACGATGGCGTCGATGTCCACCGGCCAGATGGTCCGCAGATCGAGAACCTCCGCGTCGAGACCGCTCTCCTCCACCGCCGCCAGAACGACGTGGACCATGGTGCCATAGGCCAGGATCGTCACCTGTTCGCCGGCTCGAAGGATCGCCGCCTCCCCTATGGCCACGGTGTAGTAGTCTTCGGGCACGGCGCTGGCCGGATGCTTGGCCCACGGCGATATCGGCCGGTCGTGATGGCCGTCGAAAGGGCCGTTGTAGATCCGCTTGGGTTCCAGGAAGATCACCGGATCGTCGTCCTCGATGGCGCTGATCAAAAGACCCTTGGCGTCGTGGGGGTTGGAGGGAATGACCACCTTGAGGCCGGCGACATGGGTGAACAGGGCTTCGGGGCTCTGGCTGTGGGTCTGGCCGCCGAAGATGCCGCCGCCATAGGGCGCGCGGATGGTCATGGGCGCGGTGAACTGGCCAGCCGAACGGTAGCGCAGGCGCGCGACCTCCGAGACGATCTGGTCGTACGCCGGATAGATGTAGTCGGCGAACTGGATCTCCACCACCGGCCGCAGGCCGTAGGCGCCCATGCCGACCGCCACGCCGATCAGGCCGCCCTCGGCGATCGGGGTGTCGAAACAGCGCTCCAGCCCGTGCTTCTTCTGCAACCCTTCCGTGGCGCGGAAGACGCCGCCGAAGAAGCCCACGTCCTCGCCGAACACCAGCACGTCCGGATCGCGCGCCAGCATCACGTCCATGGCGGAATTGAGCGCCTGGATCATGTTCATGGTCGCCATCATCAGACCCCCAGCTGCTGCCGCTGTTCGCGGATGTGCCAGGGCGCGTCCTTGTAGACGTCCTCGAACATCGTCCGGACGCTGGGCCGCGAGCCGGTGGAGAGGGTGCCAACGGCCTCCGCCTCCTTGCCGGCGGCGCGGACCGTCTCGAGCAGCTCCTTGCGAAGCGCTTCGTGCCGGTCGGCCGACCACTCGCCGATGGCGACCAGATGTGCGCTCAGCCTGGCCACGGGATCGCCCAGGGGCCAGCCGGCGGCCTCACCGGCCGGGCGGTACTGGCTGGGGTCGTCGCTGGTCGAATGGCCTTCGGCCCGATAGGTGACGTGCTCGATCAGGGTCGCGCCGAGATTCGCGCGGGCGCGCTCCACCGCCCAGGCGGTGGCGGCATGCACGGCGAGGAAGTCGTTGCCATCGACCCTCAGGGCGGGCAGGCCATAACCGATGGCCCGCGAGGCGAAGGGCGAGTCGCCGCCTCCCGCGATGCCGTGAAACGAAGAGATCGCCCACTGGTTGTTGACCACGTTCAACACAACCGGGGCGCGGTAGACCGAGGCGAATGTCAGGGCATGGTGGAAGTCGCCCTCGGCGGTCGAGCCGTCGCCGATCCAGGCCGCGGCGATCCGACGATCGTGCTTGTACGCCGAGGCCATCGCCCAGCCGACCGCCTGGATGAACTGGGTGCCCAAATTGCCGGAGATGGTGAATACGCCGTAGTCCCGGCTGGAGTAGAGCACCGGAAGCTGCCTTCCCTTTAAAGGATCGAGGGCATTGGAGAGAACCTGGTTCATCATCTCCACCAGGGGGTAGCCCCGCGCGATCAGAAGGCCCTGCTGGCGGTAGGTCGGGAAGCACATGTCGTCGGGGGCCAGCGCCAGGGCCTGGGCGACCGCCACCGCCTCCTCTCCGGCGCACTTCATGTAGAAGGAGGTCTTGCCCTGGCGCTGGGCGCGGTACATGCGCTCGTCGTAGGCGCGGGTGAGCATCATCCAGCGCAAACCATCTCGAAGGCTTTGCGTGTCCAGGGCGGGCGCCCAGGGGCCGACGGCTTGGCCGTCATCGTCCAGGACGCGGATCAGCCCATAGGCCAGATCGCGGATCTCGTGCGCCTGCACATCGATCGCCGGGCGTTCGACGGCGCTTCCGCGGGAGAGGCGCAGATTGCCGAAATCGAGCATCTCGCCGGGACGCGCCCTGGGCTCGGGAATGCGCAGGCTCAGGGCGTTGGGCCGCGACGCCTGGCGCGCGGGAGTGGCTTTGGCGACGGTCGGGCGTTGGGTTGCGGTCAAGAATCTCTCCGGAACGAAGCGCGGCGCCTTGGCTATCCTTCAAATCCGCCCTTGTGGAGGACAAAATGCCGTCCGCACGCCGATCGAGGGTGATGACGTGATCGCGTCGCGGGCTCGCGTGCTATAACCTGCGCCCATCATGGAAGCCAAGGGCGTCGCGTTTTTCGACACACCCATCGGCGGGTGCGGAATCGCCTGGGGGCCGCGTGGCATCACGGGTGTGCAATTGCCTGGGGCGAGCGAGGCGCACACCCGCGCCCGCCTCATGCGACGATTCCCGGACGCGCGGGAGGCCCCTCCCCCTCCGGGCGTGGCCGCGACGGTCACCGCCGTGGTCTCCCTGCTGAACGGCGAGCCGGCCGAACTGACCGCGGGAACGCTCGACATGGACCGCCTCCCGCCGTTCGATCGCTGGGTCTACGCCATCGCCCGCGAAATCCCGCCCGGCGAGACCTTGACCTACGGCGAGGTCGCGACGAGGCTGGGCGATCCAGCCGCCGCGCGGGCGGTCGGCCGGGCCTTGGGCGACAATCCATTTCCCATCATCGTGCCGTGCCATCGCGTGCTCGGGGCAGGCGGCAAGGCGGGTGGCTTTTCGGCCCACGGCGGCCTGGCCACCAAGGCGCGGCTGCTTTCTATCGAACGCGCCCGCACCACCGGGGAACCCGCGCTGTTCGAGGACCTGCCCGTCACCATCCGCCCCGATCGGCGATAGGGGCTTTTGCGAACACGCCAGCGGCGCCGCCTTGAAGGGCGACGCCGCCGATTTCTTCCGCGTTCGAGGTTCAGCGCTTGATCGCGTTTCCGACCTTGTCCTGCGCCTTGCCGACCTTGTTCTGCACGGACCCGGCCGCCTTCTCGGCAGCGCCCTTGGCTTGCAGACGTTCGTTTCCCACCGCCTTGCCGGCGGCTTCCTTGACGGAGCCGGCGGCCTTTTTGGCGGCGCCCTGGATGCGGTTCTCGCTCATGTCGATCTTGCCTATGCTGTGAAGTCGCGCAGGCACAACACCCCGGCGCGAAGGCGGTTCCGAAACGCCGACGGTTCGGTGAAATCGCCTCCTCAGATCTCGAACTTCACCCCCTGGGCCAGCGGCAAACTGGTTCCGTAATTCACCGTGTTGGTGGCGCGGCGCATATAGGCCCTCCAGGAGTCCGATCCGGATTCGCGACCGCCGCCGGTCTCCTTTTCGCCGCCGAAGGCCCCGCCGATCTCGGCCCCCGAAGGGCCGATGTTGACGTTGGCGATGCCGCAGTCCGACCCTTCGGCCGAGCAGAAGCGCTCGGCCTCGCGCAGGTCGGTGGTGAAGATCGAAGACGACAGGCCCTGGGGGACGTCGTTGTTGAGGGCGATGGCTTCGTCGAGGTCGCGGTGGCGCATGACGTAGAGGATCGGCGCGAAGGTCTCCCGGCGCACGACCTCGTCCTGGCGGGCCATCTCGACCAGGGCGGGACGGACGTAGATCCCCTCCCCCGGCCCCTTGACC
>JACDGF010000281.1 GCA_013815405.1 Caulobacteraceae bacterium
GGCCCGCGCCGCGGGCGTGTCGAACGGCGTGGTCAAGGCCCTGGTGGACGAAGGGGCTCTGGCGGTAGCGGTCGTCGAGCCCTCGTCGGCCCTCGACGATCTCGACCTGGCCACGCCCGGAGCGCGCCTCGATCCGAGTCAATACGCCGCGGCGAGCGCGCTGAAAGCAATGATCGAGGCCGGCGGCTTCGCGGCGGCCCTGCTCGACGGCGTGACCGGCTCGGGCAAGACCGAGGTCTATCTGGAAGCGGCGATGGCGGCGCTTACGCTCGATCCCGAGGGACAGGCGCTCATCCTGCTGCCCGAGATCGCCCTCACCCAGGCGGTGATCGACCGGTTCGCCGCGCGCTTCGGCGCGGCGCCGGCGGAGTGGCATTCGGGGGTTTCGCCGCCCCGCCGGCGCGCGGTCTGGGAGCGGGTCGCGACGGGCCGCGCGCGAATCGTGGTCGGGGCCCGGTCGGCCCTCTTCCTGCCCTTCGCTCGCCTGAGGCTGATCGTCGTCGACGAGGAGCATGACGGCGCCTACAAACAGGAGGACGGCTTCATCTACCAGGCGCGCGACCTGGCGGTGGCGCGGGCCAAGATCGAGGGCTGCGCCGTGATCCTGGCCTCGGCCACGCCGTCGCTGGAGACCCTGTGGAACGCCCAGGAAGGACGCTACCGCTGGCTGCGGCTGGCCGATCGGCATGGCGCCGCGCGCCTGCCGGCGGTCAGCCTCATCGATCTGCGCGAGACGCCGCCCGAGCCGGGGCGCTGGCTTTCCGCGCCGCTCACCGAGGCCATGGGCGAGACCCTGGCGCGGGGCGAGCAATGCCTGCTGTTTCTCAATCGCCGAGGCTATGCGCCGCTGGTCCTGTGCCGGGCCTGCGGGGAGCGGATGAAGGCGCCGGACTCCGACTCCTGGCTGGTGGAGCACCGCTACAGCGGGCGGCTGGTCTGCCATCTGACCGGGTTTTCGATGGTCAAGCCCAGGGCCTGTCCCCACTGCGGCGCGGCCGATTCCCTGGTCTCCATCGGGCCTGGCGTGGAGCGGGTCGAAGAGGAGGCGCGCGCCCTGTTTCCGGAGGCGCGTGTGGCTGTGTTCTCCTCCGACACCGTCGTCGACGCGGCGGCGGCGCGGATCCTGATCGAAGACATGACCGCCGGCGCCTACGATATACTCGTCGCCACCCAGGCGGCCGCCAAGGGGCATAATTTCCCGAGCCTCACTCTGGTGGGCGTGGTGGACGCCGATCTGGGCCTGCGGGGGGGCGACCTCCGCGCGGCCGAGCGCACCTTCCAACTGCTCACCCAGGTTTCCGGCCGGGCGGGGCGCCGGGAATCCCCCGGGCGAGCCCTGATCCAGACCTGGGCGCCGGACCATGCCGTGATGCGCGCCCTGGCGGCGGGCGACCGCGACGCCTTCGTCGCCGTGGAGCTGGCCGAACGGCGGGCGGCCGGTCTGCCTCCGTTCGGGCGCCTGGCGGCGGTGATCGTCTCGGGCGCGGACGCCCCGGCGCTGGAAGCCTTCGCCCGTTCCCTGGCCGCCGCCGCGCCCAACGCCGAGGGAGTCGACGTCTTCGGCCCGGCCGACGCACCGCTCGGGCTGGTGCGTGGGCGTCGGCGCAAGCGCTTCCTAGTCCGCGCCGAGCGATCGGTGGATCTGCAGGGGTTTCTCGCCGCCTGGCGCGCGCGGGCGAAGGCCCCCGCCTCGGTGCGGCTGACCATCGATGTCGATCCCTACAGCTTTCTTTAGAGGTCGGTGGATTGATCGGCCGGGCGGAGGCTGGTCTTAAGGCGGGATGGCTCAGTTCCTGAACGGCGAGGTCGTGGCTTCCTTCGCCGCCCTGACCTTCCTCGAGATCGTCCTGGGTATCGACAACATCGTGTTCCTCGCCGTGGCGGTGCACCGGCTTCCGGCCGACCGGCAGCCGCTGGGGCGCCAGATCGGCCTGTGGCTGGCCATGGGACTGCGTATCGGCATGCTGGTCTCCCTGGTGTGGGTCGCCCACCTGAACGTGGCTCTGTTCTCCCTGTTGGGGCGCGCCTTCACGATCAAGGACGTCGTCCTGATCGCCGGCGGCCTCTTTCTGCTCGCCAAGGGCACCACCGAGATCCACGGCGCGATCGAGGGCGACGCGGCGCAAGCGGGGGCGACCGGGCGAACGGCGTCGTTTCTTGCGGTGATGACCCAGGTCGGGCTCATCAACATCATATTTTCCCTCGACAGCGTGATCACCGCCGTGGGCATGACCGACAACCTGCCGGTGATGATCGCCGCGGTCGTGGGCTCGACCTTGGTCATGCTGTTCGCCGCCAAGCCGGTCGGCGACTTCATCCATCGGCGACCGACCACCAAGATGCTCGCCCTGTCGTTCATCCTGCTGATCGGAATCGCGCTGGTGGCCGACGGGCTGGGCTTCCACCTGCCCCGGGCCTACCTCTATTTCGCGATCGCCTTTTCGCTGTTCGTCGAGTTGCTCAACGTCGCGCGCCACAAGGCGGGGCAGCGAAAGGGCGTGTGACGGGCCGGATGGGCGGGGCGCGACGGTTCGCCGCACGCCCGGCCGCCGGATGGTGTGGGCGAGGCGCGAAAATCACCGCCCGGTCACGGTTTCGCGACCGCCCGCGCCGATAAACACTCTTTTCATTATCGTCATGCGACGTTACCCCTGGTCGCCGAGTAGCCGGGGGAATCATCCTGAAGATGCGCCAACGCGTGAGAGCTCTCGCCAGTTCCCTCCTCGTCGCGCTCATGGTGGCCGTGACGCCCGGGGCCGCCCTGGCCCAGGATTACTGGCAGTGCGTGCCCTTCGCCCGCCTGGTCTCCGGCATCCAGATCTTCGGCGACGCCCATACCTGGTGGCAGCAGGCCGCCGGTCGCTATCAGACCGGTTTCACGCCCAAGGCCGGCGCCGTGCTCTGCTTCAAGCCGACCGGCCACAAGCGCCTGGGTCACGTCGCCGTGGTCAGCCAGGTGCTCACCGACCGGGTGATCCAGATCACCCACGCCAACTGGTCGATCATCGAAGGCTCGCGGGGTCAGGTCGAAAAGAACGTCACCGTGATCGATGTATCGCCGGCCGGCGACTGGAGCGAGGTGAAGGTGTGGTACGATCCCTCGCGGGATCTGGGCGCCACGGTCTATCCCACCTACGGCTTCATCTATCAGGACGCCTATGCGGCCGCCGCCTCCAGGTTCGCCGCCGCCGGCGCCGCCGCCGTGACCATGGCCCAGAACGCCGCCAACCAGGTCGCCGCCGCCGTCCGGCCCGGCGCCGCGCCGCTCCAGATGCTGGGGCAAGCCGCCGATTCCACTGACCGCATCGCCGCCCTCATCCAGCTCGCTACCGGCCAGGGCGGCGGGGAGAAGCGGTAGGCGCGGGGCCATTCCCTCAGCTTCGCCGGTGCTTCCCCACGCCGACGGGAAGAGAACGCTTCATCTTCGTTTCCTCCCGCCCTGGGTCCCATGAGGCGAGGGGATCGCGGAGCGGTGGAGGGGCTCGGCGCCTAAGCTCCTCGGCAAAGGGGCTCCCAGCTTCAGAACCCACCGCCGATCCGCCCGAGCTGGCGGCGCATCTGCTTGAGGCGCTTGTCGATCTCCGCCATGGTCCGGTTGAGCGCCCCCTGGTCGTCGCGCCAGACCTGGGCCGCGCGGGCCCAGACGACGGTCATCGCCGCCAGGCGGGCGGCGGTCGCCTCGACTCCAGCCGCTTCGAGGATCGCGCGCGCCGTCCGGGGAAAGTGCGGAACCAGAAAAACGCCGCCGCCGGACCGCGCGATGGCGATCAAAGCGGCGCGGTGCGGCTCCATCGCCTCGACCCGGGCCATGACGGCGTCGAACAGGCGGTCGTGGACATCTTCCGAGGCCGTGGCGGCCGTGGCCAGGGCGGCTTGGTCGAAGCGGGCCGATAGATGGGCCAGCAGGGCCGGCTTGCCGTCGGCCCGGGCATAGAGTTCGGCCAGGGGCGCATCCGCCTTTTCCGCGATGCCACGCAGGGAGATCTCGCTCCAGGGCGCTTCCGCCGCCAAGACCAGGAGGGCGTCGGCGGCCCGGTCGAGAAT
>JACDGF010000282.1 GCA_013815405.1 Caulobacteraceae bacterium
GCCCCTCCCCAACGCCTCCTTCAAAGTCCCGGCGAAAGCCGCCAGGTCGGCGACGACCGGCGGGGTGATCAGATAAAGGCGGCAGGCGGGAGGCATGGTTGTCTCCATGCCCGCTTTCCCGTCAGGTGGGCAACAGCACCCTGAGGCCATAGGCGATCAGGGCCGTGGCCCCGCCGGCTGCAAGGGCGAGGCCGAAGAACCACGCCAGTCGATGCCAGAGCGGGCGCGCTGGCGCGCCAGGGTCCGGCGGCCCTTTAATGATAGGCGGCATCGGCGGCCACCTTGCCTCGGAAGAGCCAATAGACGAGCGCGGTGTAACCCACAATAAACGGCGCCAGCACCGCCAACCCACCGAGGATCAAAGCCAGCGTGTTGGGCGCGTTGGCCGCCTCTCGAAATGTGATCTCATAGGGGACGATGGTCGGGAAGAAGCTCACCGCCAGGCCCAAGTAGCCGGAAAGGAACACGAGCAAGGCGCCTGCGAAGGCCAGATGCGGGCGATCCCGGCGCAATCCCACGAACACGAGGCCCAGCCCCGCCGCGCCCAGCAAGGGGATCGGCAGGCGAGGCGCCAGGGCCGCGAGGCTGACGCCGCCACCCGTCAGGCCCCACCGCGTCCCCACCTGGGGGTGAACCAGCAGGGTCGCCACGCTTACCGCCGCCAGCAGGGCGGCGACCAGGACGGCGGCGATCTTCGCCCACCGGCGCGCGTCGCCGTGCAGGTCGTCGGTGGTCTTGATCATCAACCAGCCCGCCCCGAGCAGGGCGTAGCCGGCGGTAAGTCCGGCGGCCGTCAGCAGGCTGTAGGGGCTCGCCCAGTCGAAGGGCCCGCCCGCGAACGCGCCGTGCGAGACCCGCACCCCCTGGATGAAACCGCCCAAGATCAGGCCTTGGGCCAAGCTCGCGGCCAGGGATCCGATGGCGAACGCGGCGGTCCAAAGCCACTTGCCGCGGCGGCGACCATGGAGCCGGAACTCGAACGCCACCCCTCTGAGGATCAACGCCAGGAGCATCAGCATCACCGGCAGATAGAACGCCGGCATCAGGATCGCATAGGCCATGGGGAAGGCGCCCATCAGCCCGACGCCGCCCAGGACCAGCCAGGTCTCGTTGCCGTCCCAGTAAGGGGCGATGGAGTTCATCATGGTGTCGCGCTCGGCCGGGGAACGCGCGAAGGCGAACAGGATCCCGATCCCCAGGTCGAAGCCGTCCAAGGTCACATAGAAAAGCACGGCGACGGCGATCACCCCGACCCAGATTAGCGGAAGGTCGAGCGTCATCGTCTCAGGGCGCCGATGGCGCGGCGGCCAAGGCCGAGCCGGGCGCGCGCTCCAGAACCGGCGTCCCGGTCGCCTCGGCCAGGGGCCCCGCCGCGATCAGGCGCAGGATGAACAGCGCTCCGGCGGTGAAGACCACCGCATAGATCACCAGAAAGGCGATGAGCGAGGCCGACACCTGGTGGACGCCGACCGGCGAGATTCCCTTGGCGGTGCGCATGACGCCCCAGATCACCCAGGGCTGGCGGCCGACCTCCGCCACCGTCCAGCCGGCGATCACCGCCACGAACCCCGTCGGGCCCATGGCGACGGCCGCCTTGAGGAACAGGCGCGAGCGTTCGGGACCTCCGCGCCGCCACAGCCAGGCGCCCCAGAGGCCCAGGCCGATCATCGCCAGGCCGAGGCCGACCATCACCCGGAACGCCCAGAAGACGACGAAGACCGGTGGCCGGTCGCCGGGGGCGAAGTCCTTGAGCCCGGTGATCCGCGCCTTTTCACTGCCGGCGGTGATCAGGCTGCCGATCCTGGGGATCGAGATTTCCCAGCGGTTGCCGGCGATCTTGCGATCCGGCCAGGCGAGAATGTGGAAAGCCTCCTCGGATTTGGTGTCCCAGAACGCCTCGATGGCCGCCAGCTTGCTCGGCTGGCGATGCAGGACGTCCCGGCCGGAATAGTCGCCCACCGCCAGCTGCAGCGGCGCCACCACCGCATACATGCCGATGGCCATCCGCAGCGCGAACCGGGATTCCGTTTGCGCCGGGTTCTTCAGCAAGACGTAGGCGCAGGCCGCTCCCACGGTCAGGGCGGTGGCCAGATAAGCCGCCAGCACCATATGGACGAGGCGCTCGGGAAAGGTCGGCGAGATGATCGCCGCCAACCAGTCCGACGCCATCAGCTTGCCCCCGGGTCCGACGACGTAGCCGGCCGGAACCTGCATCCAGCTGTTGGCGGAGATGATCCAGAACGCCGAGACGAGCGTGCCGGCCGCCACCAGGCAGGTAGCGGTGAAATGCAAGCCGGGCCCAACCCGCTTCCAGCCCATCAGCATGACGCCCAGGAAGCTCGATTCCAGAAAGAAGGCGGTGAGGACCTCGAAGGCCAGCATCGGGCCGATCACCGGCGCGGCGGCGCGCGAAAAGACGCTCCAATTGGTCCCGAATTCATAGCTCATCACCACTCCGGTCACGACGCCCATGCCGAAGGAGATGGCGAAGATCTTCAGCCAGAAGAGATAGAGGGTCTTGAACGCCTCGCGCTTGGTGACCAGCCACAGGGCCTCGAGCACGGCCAGGAAACTCGCCAGCCCGATGGTGAAGCTGGGAAAAATGATGTGGAAGGCGATGGTGAAGGCGAACTGAAGGCGCGACAGCAGGATCGCATCGAAGGTCATGGCGGCCAGCCTACACCCGATGGCGCCCCTCGCGCAGCCGGAACTTCCCGCCCCGGCGCGCCGTTCACCTTTCGCCCTGAGAAGAGGAGGCTGCGATGCACGCCCGATACCGCGAGACTGTCGATGGCCGGAACCCGGCGCTCGGTCAGGTGGCCGCCGGTCTGGCGCTGACCGCCGTCGCGGTGCTGATCTCGGCCATGATCGCCGGCCCCGGCGGCGGCCGCGTCGATGGCGAATATGACCCGGCGCGCCCCGCCTTCCAGCCGCCCAAGCCGGTATTCGGCTTGGCATGGCCGCCGCTCTTCATCGCCTTGACCTTGTCGGGCCTTCGTCTCTGGAACGCCCCAGCCAGCCGGGCGCGCACCCGCGCGCTCACCCTTTGGACGGTCATCCAGGGGCTGAACGCCCTGTGGATGGCCTTGGGGCCCCGCCGGTTGGGGGGCCGGCTGACCGCCGCCGTCGCCGCGGTGGGGACGGCCGCGGCCTACGCCGTCGAGGCGCGCAAGGTCGACGCCCCCGCCGGAAGCCTTGCGGGGCCCTATATCGGCTGGATCGGTCTCGCCAATGTCCTCACCGAACACCTCTGGCGCGGAAGGTCTTCGGCGACAAAGTAGGATCGGCGTCCCGTTCCCGCAGTCGCTCCCTACGCGCTCACCGCCGCGGCGACCAGAGCGGCCACGACCGGGTTGGTGACGTCCATGTGATCCTTGATGCCGGCGTCGGCGTTGAAGTTGTGGACCTTGCCGGGCCTGAATTCATAGCGGCCGTTCGTGGCCATGGGCGGGACTGCCTGGATCTGTGAGCCCGCCAGATTGATCGCCCCGTTCGCGCCGATGGCGCCAAATTCGTCCGCGGCGTCGCCGATGGCCTGAGCATTGTCCCGGACCAGGCGGGAGGCCAAGGCGTAGGCGATTGTGCAGGCGGAATCGTTGTGCGTGTGGGTGGTCGAGATCGGGCCGGCCACCTTGCCGATCACCTTGGGATAGGCGCCGACCTGCCCGCCGCCGAAGCTGGCGCACAAGGCGTTGTGCGAAAAGGCCGCCTGGAGCAGGGTGAGGCTTTGCAAGGCGAGGTGGGTCGGCGCCGGGAACGCCGCCGCCGCGCTGGTGACCAGCCGGCCCCCGAAGCTGTGGCCGATCAGATGCAGCCGGACGGGTGCGGCCGGCCCGAGCGCGCCCAGCACGCGGGCGCCCAGCGCCGCCCCCACGGTCCCAGCGCGCGCCTTCATCTCGTAGTAGGTGAATTGGTTGAGGGCGCGGGCGATCGCGGCTCTCGGGCCCGCGAGGATGGCGCCGATCGCGTCGCCAAGCCCCATGGCCGCGCCGACGCTGGGCGTGAGGGTCATGGCGGGCGGCCCCATGAGGTCGAGGAACA
>JACDGF010000283.1 GCA_013815405.1 Caulobacteraceae bacterium
TACCAGGACCGCCCCGACCCTCGCCGACCTCCTGCGCGCCATCGGCCCCGACGTGGCGGCGGCGGTGAACAGGCCCAAACAAGCTTACGCGCGAAAAAGGCCCTATCTGGTGGACGAGGGCGACATCTGCGTCGGACGATCGAGCATCCCGGCCACCAACTTCGACTATCCTTCCGGCCACGCGACCTTGGGATGGGCCATGGGGCTGATCATCGCCGAACTGGTTCCCGATCGCGCGGGGGCGGTGTTGAGCCGGGCGAGGGCCTTCGGCGAAAGCCGCGAGGTCTGCGGGGTGCACTACGCCAGCGCCGTCGAGGAAGGGCGGACCAACGGCGCCGTCCTAGTGGCCTCCCTGCACGGCGATCCCGCATTCCGCGCCGATCTGGAGGCGGCTCGCGCGGCGTTGGCGGCCCTTCGCGCGTCGGCCGGGCCGAGGCCCCAGGCCTGCGACGCCGAAACGGCGCTCACCGCCAAGACGCCCTGGCGGGCGCCGTGACGGACGAAGCCGGCCTGGAAGTCTGGCGCGGCGGGGTCAACACCTGGGAATGCGACGAGATGGGGCACATGAACGTGCGCTTTTACGTCGCCCGCGCGATGGAGGGGATCGCCGGCCTGGCCGGGGCGCTCGGCCTGGAAGGGGCGTTCAAGCCGAACGCGGAGGCCACCCTCCTGGTCAAGGACCAGCACATTCGATTCATCCGCGAGGTTCGCCCCGGCGCGGCGCTGCACATGACCGCCGGGGTGATCGAGATCGCGGAGAGCGAGGCGCGGTTCCTGCTTCTGCTGATCCATTCGGCGACCGGCGGGATCGCCGCGAGCTTCCAGACAGTGGTCGTCCACGCCACCGCCCGTGACGAGCGCCCCTTTGCCTGGTCCGACCGGACGCGCGGCCTGGCCGAAGGCTTGATGGCCGAAGCCCCAGCCGCCGCGGCGCCGCGCAGCCTGCTCCCCACCGCCGTGGAGGCTCGGGCCAGCCTGGCCGAGGCCGAGTCCTTGAGGCTGGCGCGTTCGGGCGCCGGGGCCTTCGGGCCGGGCGACTGCGACGTGTTCGGGCGCATGCGGCCGGAGATCTTCATCGGCCGGGTGTCGGACAGCGTGCCCGGCCTGGCCCGGGTTTTCGGTGGAACGACCGGCGCCGACCCGTCGGCCCGCGTCGGCGGGGCGGTGCTGGAATATCGCCTTCTCCACCTCGGCTGGCCGCGCGCCGGAGACCGGTTCGAACTACGCTCGGGGCTCGCCGGAGTCGATCGCCGCGCCCGGCGGGTGGTCCACTGGCTGCTGGACCCGGCCACCGGCGAGCCCTGGGGAAGCGCCGAGGCGATCGCCGTCTCCCTCGACCTCGAAACCCGCAAGATTCTCCCTCTCGATGAGGCGGAGGAAGCCCGCCTGCGTGAAGCGGTCACGCCGGGCCTATCGCTCTAGGCGCAACCGCGACGGGGCCTCGCCCGCTCGCTCCGCGATGGAACTGGCCGTCCGTCGCTATCCCGCGACTCCCCCCTTGCCAGGCACGCCCGCGAAGCTAGGGTGAAGCCATGCCCGAGGACGACACCCTCCCCGAAGAGCCGCTCGCGCGGTGGGACGACGAGGGCGGCGCCGAACCGGATGGGCCGCAGGCGCGGGCGCCCGAGCGGGAAGGGGGCGCGCCCACCGGGCCGCCGAGCCCGGCCGAATGGGCGGAGATGCGCACCCGGGTGATCGCCCTGGAAAACCTGGTCATCGCGCTCCTCGCCACCGCCTCGGACAGCCAGCGCGCCCTGGCTCGCAAGATGGCCGACTACATCGCGCCCCGCCCGGGCTTCACCAGCCACCGCCTGACCGTCCACGCCGCTCACCGCATGAGCGACCTCATCGGCCGGGCCGAACGGTTCGAGGACTAGGGCGCGGCAATGGGCGCGGCCGTCGAGGCGGTGATCTGGGATTTCGGGGGGGTGTTCACCACCTCGCCGTTCGAGGCGTTCAACGCCTACGAGGCGCGGCTCAGCCTGCCCAGGGACCTCATCCGGCGGATCAACGCCGCCAATCCGGACGCCAACGCCTGGGCGCTGTTCGAGCGGGGCGACACCGACGCGCGTGGCTTCGATCGGCTGTTCCTCGAAGAATCCACCGTCTTGGGACACCCGGTTCGGGGGGCCGACGTCCTGCCCCTGCTCGCCGGCGAGGTGCGGCCCCGCATGGTCGAAGCGCTGAAGGCCTGCAAGCGGCGCTTCAAGGTCGGCTGCATCACCAACACCATGGCCCACGGGTCGGGACCGGCCGCCGGTTCGCGCGCAGGGGAGATCATGGGCCTGTTCGACGCGGTCATCGAAAGCTCCAAGGCGGGGATCCGAAAGCCGGATCCGGCGATCTATCTGATGATGTGCGAGGCCCTGGGCGTCCCGCCGGCGTCTTGCGTCTACCTCGACGACCTGGGGATCAACTGCAAACCCGCCGCCGCCCTGGGGATGACCGCGATCAAGGTCGTGAGCGAGGACCAGGCCCTGGCCGATCTCGAACGCGCCGCCGGGCTCTCCTTCGCCCGGGCCCCGGCGGAGGCCCTCGGGTGACCCGGCCGGCCCGGATGGGCGCGGCGGCGGCCCTGAAGCGGCTCCCCGCCTGGTCGTCCGCCGAGGGGCGGGACGCCATCAGCCGGACATTCCGCTTCAAGGACTTCAACGCCGCCTTCGGCTGGATGGCCCGCGTGGCCCTGGCGGCGGAGAAGCTCGACCACCATCCCGAGTGGTTCAACGTCTACAACCGCGTGGAGGTCACCCTGGCCACCCATGACGCCGACGGGGTCACCGACCTGGACGTCACCCTCGCCAAGTTCATGGACGCGGCGGCGGTCGCTTCAACCCCGGAGGCCCAATGACCGTCACCCGAGGCGTTCGCGTCGCCGGCAAGAAGGCCTTCATCACCGGCGCCGCCCAGGGCCTGGGCGCGGCGGCCGCCCGGCGCCTGGCGCAGGAAGGCGCGACGGTGGCCCTGGCCGACATCAACATCGACGGCGCGCGCCGGGTGGCGGCCGAGATCGACGCCGTCTGGGGGGAGGGGACCGCCTTCGCCTTCCCCCTCGACGTCACCAAGGAGGCGCAGTGGACCTTCGCCCTGGAGGAGGCCGACGCGGCCATGAGCGGGATCTCGGTGCTGGTCAACAACGCCGGCATCTCGCGCGGCGGCAATATCGAGCAGCTTTCCCTCGACGACTGGAAGCTGGTGATGAGCGTCAATGTCGATTCGGTGTTCCTGGGAACCAAGCACGCGATGAAATATCTGCGGGCCAACGAGCCCGGCTCGATCATCAACCTCTCCTCGATCGCCGGCCTGATCGCGGCCCATAATTCGCCAGCCTACAATGCCTCCAAGGCGGCGGTCTGGCTGCTCTCCAAGGGGATCGCCCTGCACTGCGCCAAGCAGGGGCTGGATATCCGGTCCAACTCCATCCACCCGACCTTCATAGACACCCCGATCCTCGACTCCCTGCGCCAGATCTTCGGCAAGGACGAAGCCGACGCCAAGCTCGCCCGCCAGATTCCCCTCGGCCACATCGGCGAACCCGCCGACATCGCCAACGCGGTGCTCTACCTCGCCTCCGACGAGAGCAAGTTCATGACCGGCGCGGAGATGAAGCTCGACGGGGGGATTTCGGCGATGTGAGGGGGGGGGCAGAACATGCCTAGTAATGTCACAATGAATTTGATCCTCGCTTGTGTATTGTTCTTTTCTGCCGGGCAGGGCTCCGATAATGCGCCCGTAGCCGCTACAATGATGGCGATAGTTGCCGGATGAACTGTTTGGTGTACAATGTTGTTATTAAACAATGTACTCAATGAAGTCAAGGAATGCGCCGAGATGCGCCCCAATTTACCCACGACGGCGATACCCCCGCGCCCCTCCGAACAACTTTCGAGTTTTATCGCGCGGCGAGGCCGCCACTCATGACGGAATCGGCAGAGGGTTGGTTGCCGATTAAGTAATTGCTCACCCCCTCGGCTAGCGCCCGCGATGGCGGCCGGCGCCTGACGGGGGCGGAGGCGCTGGACAAGGGGCGCGGGGCGTGATT
>JACDGF010000284.1 GCA_013815405.1 Caulobacteraceae bacterium
GGCGCGGCGCTTCATCATGCCCCGCAGCACCGCGCGGGACAGCCGAAAATAACTCTCCAGATTGATTTTCAGGACCATCGCCCAGTCCTCGTCCTTCATCCGCAGCAACAGGCCGTCGCGGGTGATTCCGGCGTTGGCGACGAGGATGTCCATGCCCGCGCCGGCGGCGGCTTCGGCGGCGGCGACCAGTCCGTCGACGGCGTGCGGGTCCGAAAGGTCGGCGGCGACGACGGTGCAGCGCTGCCCCAGCTCGGCCGCCAAGGTCGCCAGCGCGGCTTCGCGTGTGCCCGACAACACCACCGCAGCGCCTTGCCCATGCAGCGCGCGCGCAATCGCGCCGCCGATGCCGCCGCTGGCGCCGGTGACGAGCGCGGTCTTGCCGGAAAGATCGAACACGGGCCCTTGGCCTCCCCTCAGAGTGATTTGGCGAAGGCTTCGAGATCGGTGGGCGCGCCCAGCGTCACCGCCTCGGCGTCCGGCGCGATGCGCTTGGCGATGCCGGTCAGGACCTTGCCCGCCCCCGCCTCGGCGAAGCGCGTGACGCCTCCTTCGCCGACCAGCCATTCGATGCTCTCGCGCCAGCGCACCCGGCCGGTGATCTGCTCCGCCAGCAGGCGCCGGATCATCTCCGGATCCAGGGTGGGGCGGGCGGTCACATTGGCCACCAGCGGCGCGCGCGGCGGATCGATCGCGGCCGCCGCCAGCGCCTCGGCCATCTCATCGGCGGCCGGCTGCATCAGCGGGCAATGGAACGGCGCGGAGACATTGAGCGGAACGGCGCGCGCGCCCAGGGCCTTGGCCGCCTCGATCGCCCGGTCGACGGCCGCTCGTGCCCCCGAGATCACCACATTGCCGGGGTTGTTGTCGTTGGCGACCACGCATACGCCCAGCTCGGAGCCCGCCGCCGCCGCCGCCTCGGCCAGGGCCACGTCGCTCTTGGGGCCGATAAGGGAGGCCATGGCCCCCTCCCCCACCGGAACCGCCCGCTGCATGGCCTGGCCGCGCAGTTTCAGGAGCTTGGCGGCGTCGGCCAGGTCCAAGGCGCCCGCGGCCGCCAGGGCGGAATATTCCCCGAGGGAATGGCCGGCGACGAACGCCGCCCGCTCCACGGCGACGCCGAATTGCCCGCTCAGCGCCCGCATGACCGCCAGGCTCACCGCCATCAGCGCCGGTTGGGCGTTCTCGGTCAGGGTGAGGTCTTCCGCCGGGCCGTCGCGCATCAAGCGAAAGAGTTTTTGGCCCAGGGCGTCGTCGACCTCCTCGAAGACCGCCCGCGCCTCGGCGAACGCCTCGGCGAGCGGCGCCCCCATGCCCACCGCCTGGCTGCCTTGACCGGGAAAGAGGAACGCCAGGCTCATGAACCGTCGTCCAGACCGGAGCGCGGCCTTCCAGCCCGCGAATTCGAGCTCCAGAAGCGGGCTGGAAGCCCGCGCTCCGAAAGTGCGTCTCGCGGATGCGTTGGCATGGTGGAATCGTCTCTCTGGAACGGGCCCTCGAGGGGTTAGGTCAAACCTCCGCCTGTCACAAGCCACGCGCGGGGGAGTGGGGGAGTGGCGCGACGGCCGCCGATGGGCGCATAGTCGAGGCGCCAATCGCCGCTGGAGCATCCACCATGAACCGCCTGATCGCCGCCGCCGGGGCCGCCGCGCTCCTTCTCGCCGGTCCCGCCCATGCCGCCCTGAAAGTCGGCGCCCGGGCGCCAGATTTTTCCGCCCAGGCCTCCCAGGCCGGCAAGCAGTTCCCGTTCAAGCTTTCCGCCGCCCTTAAGAAGGGGCCGGTGGTGCTCTATTTCTTCCCGGCCGCCTTCACCTCCGGCTGTACCTTGGAGGCCCACGAATTCGCCGACGCCTCGGCCGATTTCCACCGGCTCGGCGCGACCCTGATCGGCGTCACCGCCGGCAATATCGACCGCCTAACCGAATTCTCGGTCAGCGAATGCCGCTCGAAGTTCGCCGTCGCGGCGGACCCGAAGGCCGCCATCGCCAAGACCTATCAGGCCACCCTGGCCATCTATCCGGGCCACTCGGACCGGACGTCCTACGTGATCGCCCCCGACGGCAAGGTGATCCTCGCCTATTCCAATCTCAAACCCGACGACCACGTCGTCCGGACCCTGGCGGCGGTGAAGGCCTGGCGCGCGGCGCATCCACTTTAAGCCGGGTCGGTCGCGGGGTTGCCCCCAACGCCATTTGCGGGTAACAGCCCCGCTCCCCGATCGAGGAGCGGTCTTTTCGCGGAACGTCAAAGGGCATGGGAGCCTCCCGTGCCGCCGCGGACATGAACCATCGTTTCGGCGCGCCACTTCCGGGCGGCCGCGGCGCCGCCCTCTGAATAGCGGAAGAAGGAAACCATGGCCTTTTACGAGCACGTGCTCATCGCGCGTCAGGACATCTCCCCGGCCCAGGCCGAGACCCTGAACGAAGAACTCAAAGCCCTGATCGAATCCCTCGGCGGCCATATCGCCAAGATCGAATACTGGGGCCTTCGCAACCTCACCTACCGGATCAAGAAGAACCGCAAGGGTCACTATTCCCTGCTCGCCATCGACGCTCCGGCGCCGGCGGTCAAGGAAATGGAGCGGCAGCTGTCGATCAACGAGGACGTCCTGCGCTACCTCACGGTGCGGGTCGACGCGCTGGATCTGGAGCTGTCGCCGGTTCTCGCGCGTCGCGACCGGGAGCGCGAACGGCGCTTCGAAGACGCTCCGGCCGTGGCTCAACCCGAGCGGGAACTCAGAGCATGACCGACGAAACCACCGTACCCGAAGCCCCCGCCTCCGGCGGCGGCCCCCGCCGGGCCTTCATGCGCCGGCGCAAGGTGTGCCCTTTCTCGGGGGCCAACGCGCCCAAGATCGACTTCAAGGACGTCAAGCTCCTGCAGCGCTATGTCTCCGAGCGCGGCAAGATCGTTCCGTCGCGCATCACCGCCGTCTCGGCCAAGAAGCAGCGGGAACTGGCCCAGGCGATCAAGCGCGCCCGCTTCCTGGCCCTGCTGCCCTACGTCGTGAACTAGGGGCGGCCGGCGATGAAAGTCATCCTGCTCGAACGCGTGGAGCGCCTGGGCGCCCTCGGCGATGTCGTCGCGGTGAAGGACGGGTTCGCCCGCAACTTCCTTCTGCCGCGCGCCAAGGCCCTGCGCGCCAACGCCGCCAATCTGAAGGTCTTCGAGGGCCAGCGGGTGGAGATCGAATCGCGCAACGCCAGGGCGCGCGACGCAGCCGCCAAATCGGGCGAAAAGCTGGACGGGACCTCCTATGTAATGATCCGTCAGGCCGGCGAAACCGGGCAGCTCTATGGCTCGGTCTCGGGCCGGGACGTGGCCGAGGCGGTGAACGCCGAGGGCGGCAAGATCGATCGGGCGATGGTCGTGCTGGACAAGCCGATCAAGACCCTGGGCGTCCATCCGGTGAAAATCCGGCTGCACGCCGAGGTGGTGCTGACCGTCAACATCAACATCGCCCGCAGCGCCGACGAGGCCGAGCGCCAGGCCCGCGGGGAGAACGTCATCACCTCCCAATTCGAAGAGGACCGGGCCTCGGACGCCAAGTCGGCCGCCGACATGGTCGAGGGCGGCGCCGGGCGCCAAGAAAACCTCGGGCGCGAAGACTAGCGGCCTGTCTATGGCTCGTCGGGCGCGCCCGGACGTAGCCTAGGGCGCGCCCAGCGCCTAAGTCTGGTCCCAAGGCCTTTTTGGGGACAACCAGGGCATGTTGGACTCAGCCGCCGGACCGAGCCGCGCGCGCCTTCGCCTCATGGGCGGCTTTCGCCTGGCCGGGGCGGAGGGGCAGGCGATCGCGGTGGCGAGCCGCCGGGCCCGGGGGGTGCTGGCCTATCTCGCCCTGGCGGCCGAGGGGGCGGCCAGCCGCGAGCGTCTGAGGGGCCTTCTCTGGAGCGACCGAGGCGAGGCCCAGGCGCGGGCGAGCCTGCGCCAGTGCCTTCTGGAGCTTCGAACCGCCCTTGAAGGCGCGGGCCTGGACCTCATCGAGGCGGGCCGCGAGACCATCAGCCTCAAGACGGCGACCTGGAC
>JACDGF010000285.1 GCA_013815405.1 Caulobacteraceae bacterium
CGGCTGGCCAGGGGCGCGCCCGGCTCGGTGGTGCTCTTCGTCTGCGTCGAGGCATGCACCCTAGCGGCCCGCCAGGATGAACTCACCCCCGCCAATCTGGTGGCCACGGCCCTGTTCGGCGACGGCGCGGCGGCCTGCGTGGTCTCGACGGGCGCCAAGGGCCTGCGGACCATCGAGGCGGCTGTCGAGCATACCTGGCCAAACACACTGGACATCATGGGTTGGAGGGTCGACGCACAAGGGTTCGGAGTGATCTTCGACCGCTCCATTCCGACTTTCGCCATGGCCAATCTGCGCGAGGCCATGGAGGGCATGCTGGCGCGCATGGGCCTGGATCTGGCGGCAATCGACCGTTTCGTCTGCCACCCTGGGGGCGCCAAGGTCATCGAATCCCTGGAGCTGGCTCTGGGCCTGGGGCAAGGCGCCCTGGATCGCGAGCGGGAGGTCCTGGCCGACCACGGCAATATGTCGGCGCCCACCGCGCTCTTCGTCCTGGAGCGGGTGCTGGCCGATCCGCCCCGGCCCCGGCTGATGATGAGCGCGCTCGGCCCCGGCTTCACCGCCAGCTGCCTCGCCTTGACGCCGTGACCCTGTCCCTCGTCGTCCTGGCCCTGGTCACCCTCCAGCGCCTGGGGGAACTTCTCCTGGCGAGGCGCAACACCCACCGGCTGCTGGCCAGGGGCGCCCGGGAGGTGGGAGCGGCCCACTACGGCGTCATCGTCGCCCTGCACGCGGCCTGGTTGGCGGGGCTGTGGATCCTGGTCGTCGCCGGGCGGCGGGACATTGCCTGGCCCTGGCTCGCGGGATACCTCGCCTTGCAGGCGGCGCGGGCCTGGGTCATCGCGACCCTGGGCGAGCGTTGGACGACGCGGGTCATCATCCTGCCCGGCGCGCCGCTGGTGCGCAAAGGCCCCTATAGGTTCCTGTCCCATCCCAATTATCTGGTCGTGGCGGCGGAGATCGCCGTCCTGCCCCTGGCCTTCGGATTGACCGCTTACGCCGTCGTGTTCTTCGTCCTGAACGCCGCCGTCCTGGCGATCCGGTTGCGCGCCGAAAGCCGGGCGTTGGCGCCCGGCGCAGACAGGATCGCCCATGGATCGTGATCCCGAACGCGATCGCCTGAGCGGCCGGGTGGCGCGCTTCGCCAAGGTCGGCGCGGGCCTGTCGGGCGCCGCCGCGACCTTCGGCGCCAACGCCCTCTTCGGCGGCGGCGACGCCGAGGCGCGCAACGCCCGGGCGCTGAAGGAAACCCTGGGGCGCCTGAAGGGCCCGCTGATGAAGGTGGCGCAGATGTTCGCCACCGTGCCCGACCTGCTGCCGCCGGAATTCGCCGCCGAGCTGACCCAGCTCCAGACCAACGCTCCGGCCATGGGGCCGGCCTTCGTGCGCCGGCGCATGGCGGCCGAGCTGGGCCCGGGCTGGGCCTCGCGGTTCGCCGCCTTCGACCCCGTTCCCGCCGCCGCCGCCTCCCTGGGGCAGGTCCATCGCGCGACCGCCCACGACGGGCGGGCGTTGGCCGTGAAGCTCCAATACCCCGACATGCTGAGCGCGGTGGAGAGCGATCTTGGCCAATTCCGCGCCCTGCTCGGCGTGGGGCGCCGAATGTTCGGCGCGGTCGACACCCGGGAGATCGCCACCGAAATCTCCGAGCGCATCCGCGAGGAACTGGACTACGACCACGAGGCCAGGGCCATGAGCCTCTACCGGGCGTTCTTCGCCGACCGGGCCGACATCGCCGTGCCCGCCGCTGATCCGGCCCTCTCCACGGCGCGCCTGCTGACCATGGACTGGCTGGAGGGCCGCGGCCTGGCCGCCTTCAAGGGGGCCGATCAGGAAACGCGCAACGCCGTCGCCAAGGTGCTCTTCGAGGCGTGGTGGACACCCCTGATCCACATCGGCGTCATCCACGGCGATCCGCATCTTGGCAACTACAGCTTCACCGATGGTGCCGACCGCCTCAACCTTCTGGATTTCGGCTGCATCCGGGTCTTTCCGCCTGCCTTCGTCGGCGGCGTGGTCAAGCTCTTTCGCGCCATGAGCGAAGGCGACCGCGCCGGGGAGGCGGAGGCCTACCGCGCCTGGGGCTTCCGGGATCTCACCGACGACCTGATGGACGTCCTGAACATCTGGGCGCGGTTCATCTACGGCCCCCTGCTCGACGACAGGGTCCGCACGGTCGCGGACGGCGTCAGCCCGGGCGAGTACGGCCGGCGCGAAGCGTTCCAGGTCAAACGGGCCCTGGAGGAAAAGGGTCCGGTCACCATCCCGCGCGAGTTCGTGTTCATGGACCGCGCCGCGATCGGCCTGGGCTCCGCCTTTCTTCATCTCTTGGCCGAGCTCAATTGGCGCAAGCTCTTCGAGGCGTCCCTGGAGGGTTTCTCGGAGGAAGCCCTGGCGGCGCGCCAAGCGGCGGCCCTGGCGGCGGCGGGGCTGTGAGCGCCATCACGCCTTGCCATTTTTCAAACGCTTGTTAGTCAAGCGCGCGCGCCGACTCCCCAAGGATTGCCATGGCCGACGACGAACCGCTCGCCCCCGAACGCCTGGACGATGACCAGCCCGCGCCTCTCGAACCGGGCCTCCCGCCGGAGGTTGCTTCTCCGCTCGCGCCGTTCAAAGGCGCGCGCCCGGCCAGCCCCGCCTGGTTCGACGCCGCCCTCGCCAGGGCGCCCGAACGAACCTTCGTGCCGGTGGAGGGCGCGGACATCGAACTTCTTACCTGGGGAGAGCGGGGCAAACCTGGTCTGATCTTCGTTCACGGCAATAGCGCCCACGCCGACTGGTGGAGTTTCATCGCCCCGTTCTTCGCCGACGCTTGGCGGGTCGCGGCCGTCTCCCTGTCGGGGATGGGCGCCTCCGACTGGCGCGAGCGCTACAGTTTCGAGACCTACGCCGAGGAAATCCGCCAATGCGGCCTCGCCGCCGGCCTCTATGAGGGGCCCACGAAGCCGGTCTATGTCGGCCATTCCTTCGGCGGCGCCCAGGTGTTCCACTCGGCTCTTCGCTACCCCGAACGCATGAGCGCCTGCATCCTGGTGGACACCGGTTTTGGCGGCCCGCCGACCACCGAAGAGATGACGCGGTGGGAAAAGGAAGAGGGGGCTGCGGGAAAGGCGCCCGGGCGGTGGCGGGGGCTGTCCCAGCGGACCCGGCCCAACCGTGTCTACCCCACCTTGGAGGAGGCCCTCACCCGCTTCCGCTTCATGCCCCCCCAGGTCCCTGGCAACCTCTATATCGCCGATTTCATCGCCCGCCGTTCGCTCAAGGCCATGCCTTTCGGCGGATCGGGCCAGGGATGGACCTGGCGGTTCGACCCGGGGCTATGGACCAAGTTGGACCGGAGCGGGATGATTTCCCTGGAGACTCGGGGCGCCGCGCCGATGGTCCATATCTACGGCGATCGATCGGCGATCGTCCAGCGTCATCGGGCGATGGGCCGCGACCTGATTCCAGCCGATACGCCGAGCATCGTCATCCCCGACTGCGAGCACCACATCATGGTCGACCAGCCCCTGGCCCTGGTCGCCGCCCTGCGCGCCCTGCTGGCGGTCTGGCCGGCTTGAGGCCCGCGCGGGCGTGGTGTAGCACCATCGCACGCCCGGCGCTGACGAAAGGAACAAGAGGCATGGACGAGGCCGCTTCCGACTATCGGCATGGGGAACAGGATCCCAGCGCCCAGGTGGCCAGCTATCGGTTATTCAACACGCTGACCAAATGGGTTTCCCTGCATCTGGCGGTCCTGGTGACCGTATTCACCCTGTGGTTCTGCGTCGGGGCAAGCTTCCTCGGCGGCCTCATTCCCGGTTTGGTGATCCTGGCGCTCGGCGCCTACTTCCTCCTGCATTCCAAGCCCGGCCCAGAGGCCTGAAGACAAACCCCGTGGCCACCGTCGCCGTGACCAGGGAGCGCCACGCGGGAGAGACGCGCGTGGCGATCACGCCGGACGCGGCGAAAAAACTGATCGGCTTGGGGCTGGCGGTCGTGGTCGAAGCCGGGGCCGGGCTCGCCGCCTCCTGTTC
>JACDGF010000286.1 GCA_013815405.1 Caulobacteraceae bacterium
GATCGTCACCGCCGGCCCGCCGGGGCCGCGGTCGCCAGCGGTGATCAGGTACTGCAGTTCCCGGCGGTCGGCGCCGACGCCGTCGCGGCGGCCGTTGATCACCACCTGCGGAGTGAAGACATTGCCGTGGCCGAGGCCGCGGGCGTAGTCCCACTGCCGGGCGGTGTACTGCGGCGTGGCGAAGGTGTCCTTCCAGCCCAGCTGGTCCCAGTAGGTGACGCCGAAGCTGAGGGCCAGGACGTCGGGCCGATCGCTGATGGCCGAGACATTGGCGTTGGCCGGCGGACAGGAGGAGCAGCCCTGGCTCTGGAAGAGCTCGACCACGGTCGGGTGGGCCGCGTCGGCGGCGATGGCGGGCGCGGCGCTGGCGGCGGCGGCGAAAATCGCGGCGAGGATTGGGAGGGATGCGGGCATGACCGGTCATTCGCGCCTGGAATGGGCGAGGTTACACCGCCCTCACGCAGATGTTCACCAACAAGCCCGTTTCGTGTCCCGGGCGGCCAAACCGTTGTCATGAAACGTCGCCATATCGATTCCTCACGCGCCAAGCCTTTGTCGGGTGGCGCGAAGGAGTTTCCATGGTCCAGATCATTTCGGTCGAACCCTTCGCCCACGGCTGGGCGGTGCGGCAGGCGGCGGTGGACAATCCCGAGATCTTCACCAGCGGGGCGAAGGCCGAGGACGCGGCCCTGCGCCTGGGCGCCCGCCTCGCCCAGGCCGGGGGCGCCACGGAGATTCGAATCTATTTGCGCGACGGGACCCTGGGCGGCCGCTTCCTCTGCCCGGCCGTGGAGGCGTTGGAAGCCTGACACCGACATCTCGCACAACTAGGCGGATCGGGCTTTGACCCCTCCCGCCAGCCATTGCGCGAGGTTGGTCACATACCGTTGGGTCGAATGGCGCGCCTCCGGCGAAGCCGCGAGGCCGTCTCCCGGTGGTTCGGTCACGAAGCTGGGGGCGCCCTTGCCCGGATCCCAGTTGTAGTCGGCGAAGTGATGGAAGGTGGGGGGGCCAACGCCGGGCCTGGCCCGCCCGCCCGCGGCTCGAACGCGACCGCGATCGCGATCGCGAACTCCGCGCCGGTCACCTTGCTGCGCCCGGTGGCGACGACGCGCGCGGTCGGATCGTCGGGCGGGGCCGACACATCGCCTTCGTGCGGATGGGCCGGCAGGTAGTTGACGAGGCCCGTGGCCGCATCCGGATCGACGAGTAGCGGGTGTATTTCGCCTATCGGCGTGATCTGCTGATAGTCGCCATTGGCGCCGGAGTGGAAGTTGGGCCAGAGGATTTCCCGCGTGAAAGGATCGTCGATGGCGCGCCGCGCCGGATCGGGATCTTGATTGCGCGTATGGAAGTGGTGCGCGCGGCCGACCCCGCCTAACCCGCAGATGGACGACCCGAGATCCATATGGTCCCGCGCCACCAACAGGCCGCCGCCACGATCCCGGAATCGTCCGATCGCCGCGCATTCTTCGGCTCAAGCCCATCGCCGGGATCGACGGCGGACAGCCAGAGTTCATCGAAGTCGCTTTGGTCGAGGCTCACGAGCACCGGGTCGGAGGAACCCGGCGGCGCGCCCCGATCGCGCGCCGTCACCGCATAGAGCGCCGCGCCGTCTTTCCCGCTTAGGCCCTCGAGATGCGCGCGCAAGAGGGAGAAGCGCGCGATGCTCCAGTTGTCGACGGCCGGTTCGATGGTGGTTTGCAGAAGGATGCGTGTCGGCATCTGGGTCAACCGGGCGGCTTCGAAGCGAGCCCGTCGAGCCTGCGGATCGGGGGAGGCTTGGCGAACTTGGTCATGGGCCTTCCTTTTTCATATCATTGGCAAGGGCTTCGCACCCCGGGAGGAAACGCCGCGCCGATCCGGTCGGTTTCATCGCCGTCGCTTTCGAGGGCGCCCGCATCCAGGGCCGCTCCGGCCGGCATTCGTGTCAACTCGCGACTCCCTGCCTAGGCCAGATCCCGGGCCAGTTCGGCGCGGCTCGCCGCGCCGATCGCGGCGAGGTGGCCGTAGCGGGGGTGGTCGCAGCCGACCAGGATCGGGACGGCCGGATCGCGGAAGGCGGCGGCGTCGCTGTCGGTGAGGGCGAATCGCAGGAAGTGGACCGAGGAGGCCTTGCCGTCGGCCCGGGTTCGCTCGATGTCGCCCTCGGGGCGCCCGGGCGCGCGGGTCTCGCCGATGCGCAGGAAGAAGTGGTCCTCCACCCCGCCTAGGCCCCCCAGGATGGCGGCGCGGCGCACCGGCTCGTCGATCTCGAACATCACCGTGGCCACCAGCTCGCGGCCCTGGGGGATCAGGGGGTTGTAGGCGGCCAGCTCGTCCTCGACCTGGGCTGCGCCGCCCTTTTCGGTCAGCAGCATCTCCTGGATCTGGAAGAGCATGGTGTCGAAGGATTCGAAATAGAGGGTGCAAAAGGGGCCGAGGGCGATCCGGCGCAAGGCCTTGATGGGCAGCAGCGTCGCCCGACGCTCGGCGCGCCGGCGGGCGTGGTCGGCGTCCGGGATGATGTCGTCGCGGGTCACTTGGCGGGCGGAGGCGGGCATCGGTTCAGGGTCTTTCAAGTGAGGCCGTAGGCCTCGGCGAAGATCTCGATCGGGTGGGCCTGGCGCGGCGGGGCGACGCTCTGCGCCAGATCGGCCCCGACCAGCTGGCCCAGGTGCTTGCAGGCCAGGGGACAGTCGGAGCAGAGCGTCCCGTTCCCCTTCTGGGCGACCTGGCGGGCCGCGGGCAGGCCGACCTTCACCGCTACGCCGTGGGTCTGCTTCATCACCCCGAAGGTCCCGCCGTGGCCCGAGCAACGCTCCACCAGATCAACCTGGGCGCCGGGGATCAGGCGCAGCATCTGGGCCGAGACGGCGCCCATGTTCTGGGCCCGGGCGTGGCAGGCGTGGTGGACGGTGACGCCGCCCTCCGGCGCCGCGAGGCCGGGGGCCAGGCCATGGGCCTTTTGGATCGCCAGGACATATTCGCTTACGTCCCGCGTCGCCGCGGCCAGGCGCTTCACCGGCTCGCTGTCGGGCAGGATCAGAGGCCACTCGAACTTCATCATCAGCCCGCAGCTGGCGGTGAGGGTGACGATGTCGAAGCCGGCGTCGATGAGCGGCCCCAACGCCGCCGCCACCCGTTCGGCCCGCCCGGCGACCTTGGCCAGTTCCCCGGACTCGAGCTCGGGCATGCCGCAGCATTCCGGATAGGCGAGGCGCGTCTCCACGCCCTGCTTGGCCAGCACTGCCATGGCCGCCTCGGCGGTCGTCGGCGCGTTGTAGTCCACGAAGCAGGTGGCGTAGAGGGCGGCCTTGCGCCGGCCAAACGCCGGGCCGGCGGGATCCGGCGCCAGGGGCGTCTCGAGCCGACCGGT
Source organism: Caulobacteraceae bacterium (assembly GCA_013815405.1). Classification (GTDB taxonomy): domain Bacteria; phylum Pseudomonadota; class Alphaproteobacteria; order Caulobacterales; family Caulobacteraceae; genus Acaudatibacter. Next base: position 3,359 of record JACDGF010000286.1, read on the forward strand.
CGCGGTCCTGGAATGATAGCGGGGCAGGATCGCCGTGCGGTCGATCCCGACCATGGCTTCCATCGCCGCGCGCACCGGCTTGTTCTTCAAGTCCGTCGCCCAGTTGATGAGCCCGGCCACGGGCTTTGCGAGCTTGCCGTTGCGGTCGGTCTCGCCCAGTTGCTCGCGCACGAAGTCCCCGCCCTCCCGCTTCCGCTCGGCCGCCCGGTGGCGCAGCATCAGGTGGGGGAAGTCGACATCGAAGGGATGAGGCGGCACATAGGGGCACTTGGTCATGAAGCACATGTCGCAGAGGGTGCAGGCTTCGCTGACCTTGGCGTAGTCGGCCTTGGCCACGCCGTCGACCTCGCCGGTCGGCCCCTCGTCGATCAGGTCGAACAGGCGCGGGAAGCTGTCGCACAGGTTGAAGCAGCGGCGGCAGCCGTGACAGATGTCGAACACCCGCGCCATCTCCGCCTCGACGGCGGGCATGTCGTAAAATTCCGGGTCGCGCCAGGCGATCGCGCGGCGGAACGGCGCGTCGAGGCTGCCCTCGCGCGGGGGTTCGGGGGGCGGGGAGTCGGTCATTGGTGAAATCTCAAGGCGCTGCGGACGCGGTCTTGCGCCCCCTCCACCCCTTCGGGGTCCCCCTCCCCCGCAAGTGGGCGGGGG
>JACDGF010000287.1 GCA_013815405.1 Caulobacteraceae bacterium
GGCCGGGATCGCGCTGGGCCTGCGCGCGGCGTGGCGCGAAGCCGGCGCGCCGGATCTCGCGACGGGCCACGCCCAGAGCGTGGCGGGTGACGACGCCTTGATCGCCAAGCCGATCGTCGAGCCGCCGCCGCCGGTGGCGGACGCCGAGCCCGCCAAGGACGAGGACAAGGCCGACGCCACCACCGACAAGGCCAAGTCAGAGACCCTCGCCGCCCAGACCGCCGCCGCCCAGGCGATCCAGGCCAAGCCCTCCCAGCCCGCGGGCGATATCGACCAGATCCTCACCTCGGCCAGCGAGAAGCCGCCGCCACCGGCCAAGCCGGCGGCCGACGAGACCCCGCCCCCGGGACCGCCGGTGAAGAGCGACGTACCGTTCTAGGAACGACCTAGGGGGAGGCTTCAATGACCGTCACCGTCTCTTGAGCGGCCTTAAGGAAAGATAAGATGACCTCGAGTTTCTGGACTGGCGGAAACGGCGACTGGGGCGAGGGCGCCCATTGGTCCGACGGCGTCCCCGACGCGCCTGACGCCGACGCGACGATCGGGGCCGCCGGGACCTATACGGTGACCCTGGGAGCGGGTGAATCCTTCACCGCGCGAGACGTGGGCCTGAGCGCCGCAGCGGCGACCCTCGAGGTGCGGGGCGCGCTCGATCTGTCCGGGACCCTGTCGCTCGATTCCGGAACCTTCGATCTCGCCTCCGGCGGCGTGATCCACGGCGGGACGATCGTGACCGGCGCGGCGACTATGCTTTTCGACCACGGGGTGCTGGACGACGTCCAGGTCGTCGGCCCCCTCGATCTCTCGTCCGCCTTTTCCTGGCTGACCGTCACCCACGGCCTGAAAGTGACCTCACCGTCGGGTGGGCGCGGCCTGATCACCCTGGACGGCGATTTCAGCGTGCTGGATTTCCAGGGATCCCAGAGTTTCGACCATGCCCGAATTTCGCTCGGCGGCGCCCCCGGCTTCAACGGGGGTTTCATCCTGAACACCGGAACCTTGACCCTCGGTCGTCATGTCACGGTGGTGAGTTCCATCGATCGCGCTCGCGCCACCATCGGCGGCGCCACGGTGATCAACGACGGCGTGATTCTCTCCCGCGCCCATTTCGGCTTCTTCGCCATCGACCCCAAGGCCTTCACCAACAACGGCTCGATCATCGCCGGGGGCCGGCAAAGCGTCCTGGTGGCGGACGGCAAGAGCTTCATCAACGGCCTGACGGGGACCATCGAGGTCAAGGCGACCGACCGGGTCATAGTTGGCGGCGAAAAGTCCACCTTCGACAACCAGGGATCGATCGTCATCGACGAAGGCGGCCAGCTCACCCTGGGCGGGACCTATTCCCTGGCCTCCCTCGGGTCGATCCAGAATGATGGCGTTCTGAACCTCGGCGGGTTGCTGATGAACCAGGGCTCGACCCTGGAGCTCGGGGTCGGGGCCCTGGCGGGCAAGCTCGTCCTGGGCGGAACGATCCAGGGCGGCATACTGGTCCTCGGCCAGGACAAGGACGTGACCTGGGCCGGGACCTTGGACGGGGTCACGGTCCGCGGAACCTTGGATCTGTCCCGCCAGCAGTTCGCGACGGTGTTTGCCCAGAACGGCCTGACCCTCACCGGCGCCGATGGCCAGGGGCCGGGACGGGTGCTTCTCACCGGCCCCAACAGCTCCCTGTTCTTCTTCGGGAGCCAGACCTTCGACAACGCCACGGTGCGCATGGGCCATGCGCCGGGAGACGGGGTTTTCGCCGACATCATCCGCCTGCGCGTGCCGATTCGAACCGCCGCGACCCTCACCCTGGGCGCCGGCCTGCGGATCGTGAGCAATGTCGCCGGCGCCCAGGCCCGGATCGACCAGGAAGCCAACCGCCGGATCGATGGGACGATCATCAACGACGGCCTGATCCGCGCCGCGGCGGCGGGCGGCCGCTTCGACATCGCCCCGGACCACTTCATCAACAATGGCCGGATCCAGGTGCGCAACACCGACCACCTGGTCATCGGCCTCTTCGGCGACTTCACCAACAATGGCCGCCTCCGCGCCGCCGCCGGTTCCTCGGTGCTGTTCAACGCCGGAGGCTTTTCCTCATTTACCAACGCCGGCAAGATCGTCATCGGGCAAGGCGCCACCCTGGACGTGACCGGGGTCTATACGCCCGCGTCCCTGGGCGACGTCCGCGTCCGCGGGACCTTCATCCTGGATGGGCTGATCGACAATACCGGCCAGACGATCACCATCGGGCGCGGACCGATCTTCGGGGCGACCACGGTGCTGGGCCCCAACGGCCATATCGAGGGGGGGACCCTGGCGCTGGGCCGTGGGCCGATCAGCTGGAACAATGGCGACCTGAGCAATGTCCGGGTCGAGGGGCGCATGGACCTCGGCGCCGCCGACGCGCGGGTGTTCTTCCTGGGCGGGGTGAGCCTCGCGGGGCGGAACGGATCGGGCCGGGGCGCCATCGACCTCACCGGCGCCGGCGCCATCCTCGATTTCATCGACAGTCAGAGCCTGGACAATACGACCATCACCGTCGGCCATGCCGGGTCGACCAACGCCATCGAACTCTTCACCGTGCGGGTCGAACCGCACACCCTGACCTTCGGCTCGGGGATGCGGATCGTCGCCACCGTCGCGGGTTCGACCGTGACCCTGGGGGACAGCTTCCCCAGCCCCGATACGATCGTCAACGAGGGGCTCATCTGGGCGGGCGCCAACGGCGGAGCCTTCACCATCGATGTTTCCATCTTCACCAATACCGGCCGGATCCGCGTCGACGGCGGCGACACCGTCACCATCCGCGGAAATCTGAACGGGGGAGGGGTCATCGATCTCGCCGGGGGCGCGACCCTCGAATTGGGGGATGTCTCCTCCAACCAGACGATCGTCTTTCGGGACGACGCCGGCGCTCTGAAACTGGACAGCACGCTCGGCTTTTTTGCCGCGGTGGAGGGATTCCAGAGCGGCGACGCCATCGACCTCATCCACATCGAGGCCACCAGCCTGACCCTCGACGGCCAGGACCGCCTGATCGTCAAGGACCATGCCACGGTCGTGGCGACCATCCAGCTCGTCGGCGCCTATGCCGAGGGCGACTTCGCCTTCGCCGGCGATGGCGCCGGCGGCACGATCATCACCACCTCGGCGACCCCATCGTCGATCGGGAGGCCGCCGGTCCAGGCCATGGCCCAGGCGATGGCGGGGCTCTCCCCACACAGCGATGGCATGGCGGCCTTCGCCGTCGCTCACGAGCCGGCGCCCCACGCTTGGCTCCCCAGCCTCGTTCACGCGAGCGGCGCGGCCTTCCAGTGAGGGTGATGGGCGGCCGGCTTGGAGTCGCCGGCGCGAGCCTGGCGCTCGCGGCCTGCGCCAAGGCGCCGCCGCCCGCGGCCGCGCCGGACGTCGATTGGCCCTACTACGGGGGCGACGCGGGCGGGCAACGCTTCTCCACCGCCGCCCAGATCACCCCGGCCAATGTCCGCGGTCTGAAAATCGCCTGGACCTGGTCCACGGGCGACGCGTCCTCCAAGCCCGCCGCCGACATGCGCGCCGCCGCCTTCGAGAACACCCCCATCCTGGCCGGCGGCCGGCTCTACGCCTGTTCGCCGTTCAACGAGGCGGCGGCGCTGGATCCGGCCACGGGCCGACCCCTGTGGCGGTTCGACCCCCGGATCGACACCGCCGTGCGCTATCCCAACAGCTTCGTCTGCCGGGGCCTGACCTATTGGCGCGATCCCGCCGCGGCGCCGGCCGCGCCCTGCGCCGAGCGCGTCTTCATGAACACCAACGACCGGCGCCTGTTCGCGCTGGACGCGGCGACCGGCAAGGCGTGCGCCATCTTCGGGCGGGGTGGCGTGGTGGATGTGGCGGCGGGCGTCGCCCTCGCCCGGCCGGGGCAGATGCAGATCACCTCGCCGCCGGTCGTGGTCGGGGCGAACATCGTCGTCGGCTCCTCGATCGACGACAACCAGCGGCTCAAGGAGATTTCCGGCGCGGTGCGGGCC
>JACDGF010000288.1 GCA_013815405.1 Caulobacteraceae bacterium
TACCAGACCACCTACATCATGGCCGACGGGACGCAGGTGGTCACCGAATGGCAGTCGAGCGAATCCAGCCAAATCTACATCAACAGCCCCTTCACCCAGCACACCTTCAGCTTCCTGGCCGAAGGCGACTTCGTCGGCAGCGTCGACAACATCTTTTTGAAGATGCGCTATCTCGACGACGTCAATCATATCGACCAGCAGACCGACTTCACCTTCACCGCCGCCAACCAGAGCAAGGACTGGACGATCCCGGTGATCGCCTCGGGCAAGGGCCAGATCACCTATTCCGGGGTCGTGTCATACAAGGGCCACACCAAGGAGGAACTGCCCCCGGCGACGACCGACCGAGACCTGATCGAGTTCGGCCCGCCCAACCAGGTGATCATCTCGGTGACGCCCGACGCCACCCTGATCGACTTCAACCAAGTCAGGATCGTCAAGGTCGACGTGGCCTACAAGGACGAGGCCAACAACATCGACATGAAGCACGAGTTCCTGCTCAAGGCGGGCGCGACGACGGCGCCGTCCTGGACCTTCTATGCGCGGGATCGCGGCAAGACGAGCTACACCTACGCCACCACCTTCTACATGGGCACGACGCCGCCCACGGTCGTCCAGTCGCCGCCGGCGACCAGCAGCGACACCGACCTGATCCTGATGATGCCGTCGTGATCGCCCGCTCCGGAGCGCGGGCTTCCAGCCCGCATCCAACCCCGCCGCAAGGAGCGGGCCGAACGCCCATAGGCGCCAAGAAAAAGGGGGGGGACGGTGATCTCGACCCATGAGAGCGAAGGGAAGCTCAAGTATTTTTTGAGGCGCGCGGCGTCGGTGAACGCCCGGGGGAGACGGCGATGATCTATCTGGAATCGCCATATTATCTGATCAACGGCGTGTCGGTCTTTCCCGACCATGCCGATCCGCTGCAGTTCTACTATCTGCCGATGGCGCCGCACCTGACCCTGGTCAAGGACGCCGACGGCCAGAACCTGCCGCAGCTCCAGTTGATCGAATACGTCGGCGCCGCCGGCGCCGGCGGCTTCCTCAACTTCGACGTCAATCTGGGGTTGACGGAAAACGCCCTGGCCGACGTCACCCAGGAGCTCAAGCGGCAGGCCAAGCTCACCGACAACCCGCGCCTCTCGCCGCTCACCTTCGTGGACGGCACGGTCAAGCTCGTCCTGCTCGGGGCCGAGAGCCCGGGCGCGGCCCCGCCATCCCCCGGAGCCGCCCCGGCGGCCACCACCCAGCCGGACGGGCCGCGTTTCGTTATCAAGATTCAGAACGCCGCCAAGCCGGCCCTCTACGGCGAAAACCAGGCGACCTTTTCGGTGCAGCTGGATCAATACGGCGCGACCATCCTGGAACAGGCGATGCAGGGCCAGATGGCGCCGGTGGCGGTGATCTATTCTCTGGACTTCATCGCGCTGCGGCCCGCGTTCAACGTCAGCCTCCACATCGACTGGGGCCGGGTCCATAAATACCTCGACGACCACTTCAGCGGCGGCTTCCTGTTCTTCTCCAGCGAGATCGACAAGTCGGTGGACAAGCTGATCGAGGATCGGGCGATCACCATCGACATCGACAGCTTCATCGCGGCCGGCGACGCCGACAAGTCGGCCGCCTCCGATCGCGACCGGGCGGTGTCCCAGGTCTACGATATGATCAAGGACTCGTTCTTCGAGCCCAGCATGCCGCCCCAGGGGGGGGACACCTCCGGAGGCGTTGTCTCCACCGTGCGGTCGATCGCCCAGCTGGTGGCCAACGGCGGCGCGGCGCTCTGCTCGAAGAAGAGCGTCGACATGACCCAGATCGACAAGAAGTCCCTGGACGTCAACATCCGCGAGCGCACCGCCGTCCTTAGGACGATCTATCCCCAGGGGCACTTGAGCGGCCTCTTCGACACCATCCGCCTGCCCGGGGTCGGCCTGGACCGCTTCATCGTCAAGGTCGACTTGGACAACCCCTATTTCCAGCGCCGGACGCTCAACATCTCGACCAAGGCGGATTTCGACGCCGACTCCATCGCCTCGATCGACGTCAACCTGGACTATGGCGGATCGATCAAGTCGGTCACCCTGACCAAGGACGCGCCCCAGGCGGCGGCGGGGTGGAACAGCCTGCTAGACGGCGGCCAGATCCGCCGGCCGGTGAGCTACACCTACACGGTCAATTTCCGCGGCGACATCGACACCGCCCAACGCCCCTCGCAGCTGGTCAGCGAGACCAAGCAGGCGATCGGCGACAGCCTGGACATCGAGCCGCGCGCCGACCTCTACGCCATCACCGTCATTCCCATCCGGGCCGACAACCTGCCCTGGGACCGCTATCCCAACGTCGAGGTGGAGGCGCGCTACGACGATCCGGTCGACGGCCTGCGCCAACAGGCCAGCGCCATGCTGACCCAGGCCGCGCCGGACATCACCTGGCCGGTGTTCATGCGCGACCGGACCCGGCGCGGCTTTGAGTATCGCCTGACCCACGCCCTGGCCACCGGGGGCGTGCATCAGACCGCCTGGATCTTAAGCGACGATGGCAAGATCGACATCTCCGACCCGTTCCCGACCAAGGTCGAACTCATCGTCACCGTGGCGGTCGACTGGGCGAACGCATCGCAGGTGCTGGTCTATGTCGCCTATCCCAGCAAGGCCAACCCGACCGTGCATCAGAACTACATGTTCAACAGCCAGAGCGGGGCGCAGCTGTTCCGGGCCGAGCGGCAGGACCGGGCCGACACTCTGGTCTATTACGAGGCCCGCATCATCGGCGCCCGGGGCCACGTGTGGACCGTGCCCGGATCGATGACCGCCGACAGTTCGCTGATCATCCTGGACAGCATGCCCGGCCACCAGGTGGTGAGGGTGCGCCCCGAGCCGGTGGATTTCGCCGCCCGGCGGATCGTCGAGGTCAATGTCCAGCTGCGCTACGCCGACGCCAAGAACGGCTTCAACGCCGAAAGCCGCTGCACGCTCAAACAGCCGAGCGACAGCGGAACCTTCGAGTTCGACTATGTCGATCCGGCGATCAAGCCGGAATACCGCGCCGACATCGTCCTGGACAACGGCCAGACCAAGGCCCTGGATTGGAGCCAGGTCGGCGACGGCCAGGTCGTCATCCCTCTTGGCCAACTGGATTAAGAGGACCCTCCGATGCTCCTGCTCTCGACCCGCTCGATCACCGTCGACGGGGTCACCGTCTTTCCCGACCACGCCGACGCCAACCAGTTCTGGTATCTTCCCGCGCCCGTGACCCTGGCCAAGATGCCGGGCAGCGAGGAGCCGCAATTTCTCCTGATCATGTACGCGCCGGACGTCGTCTCCAGCGGCGTCAAGGGGGTGGGGTTTCTCAACGTCACCCTAGCCCTGACCCTGTCGGACGACACCCGCCAGGAGCTGGTCGGCCAGATCCGCAACCAGTTCCCGGGCGTCTCCCAGCCGCGCCTGGCTCCGGTTCCCTTCGACGAAGGCACGGTGCAGATCGTGACCCTCGACATGCAGGGCAGCGGCGGCGCGACCAGCACCGCGCCGCCCGGGGGCTTCCAGGCGGTCGAGCACATCCTGGGCGCGGTCTCGCCGGAACTCTTCGGGGACAACAACGCCCTTTTCGCCCTCACCCTGTCCGAGGACGGCGCGAGCATCCTGGAAGCCGCGTTCGAGAACGGCATGGCCCCGGTGGGGGGTATCTACAACCTCAAGTTCACCGGCGTGCGGCCGGCCCTGGACGTCAAGATCACCGCCGACCTCAAGCGCTGCTACGACAGCTTCAGCATCGGCTTCGACGTCAAGGCCTATTGGGTCTCGGCGGGCATCGACGCCACCTTCGAGAAACTGCGTCAGGACGGGGCCCTGAAGGTGGAGGTGGTCAACCTCGCCGGGGACGCCGAGAACCTCCAGGCCGAACAGCAGGCCATCGCCCTGTTCAAGGACCAGATCCTCTCCACCTGGTTCACCCCGAGCCTCTCGCCCACCACGGCGGCGGCGGCCGATGTGGGGT
>JACDGF010000289.1 GCA_013815405.1 Caulobacteraceae bacterium
ACTGGACCCTGGCCGAGGTCGAGGCCCTGTTCGACTTGCCGTTCGGCGAGCTGGTGTTCCGCGCCGCGACCGTCCATCGGCGCTGGTTCGACCCCAGCGAAGTGCAGATCTCCCAGCTGCTGTCGGTGAAGACCGGTGGGTGCCCGGAAGACTGCGGCTATTGCAGCCAGTCCCGGCATTTCAAGACCGGGGTCGCCGCCTCCAAGCTGATGGAGGCCCAGGCCGTCGTGGCCGAGGCCGCCCGGGCCAAGGCCGGCGGAGCGCAGCGGTTCTGCATGGGCGCGGCCTGGCGCGACCTCAAGGACCGCGACGTGACCAAGGTGGCGGCGATGATCGCCGGGGTGAAGGCCCTGGGGCTGGAGACCTGCGCGACCCTGGGGATGCTGGAGCCCCATCAGGCGACCGCCCTCAAGGCTGCGGGCCTGGATTACTACAACCACAACCTGGACACCGGCCCGGAGTACTACGGCGAGGTGGTCACCACCCGCACCTACCAGGATCGGCTGGACACCCTGGCCGCGGTGCGCGAAGCGGGAATCGCGGTCTGCTGCGGCGGCATCGTCGGCATGGGCGAGACCCGCCGAGACCGCGCCGGCCTGCTGCACGCCCTGGCCACCCTGCCCGAGCACCCCCAGAGCCTGCCGATCAACGATTTGATGCCCACCACCGGCACGCCGCTGGGCCAAAGCGCGCCGATCGATCCCCTGGAGTTCGTCCGCACCATCGCCGTGGCGCGCCTCACCTGCCCCAAGGCGGTGGTGCGCCTCTCGGCCGGCCGCGATCACATGAGCCGCGAGCAGCAGGCCCTGTGCTTCCTGGCCGGGGCCAATTCCATCTTCGTCGGCGCCAGGCTCCTGACCACCCGCAACCCCGACCTGGAGACCGACGCGAAGCTGCTGCGCGACCTGGGCCTGAGGCCCATGACCATGGCCGCCGCCGCGCCGGCCTAGGACGCCGCCACGGCCCCCGGAACCTCCCGCGCCCGGAATTCCTCGGTGGTGTTGACCTTGGGCATCGGTCCGTCCGGAACCGGAACGCCCAGGAATTCGCACAGCGGCCCCCAGCCCTGGGCCACCTCGTAAACCAGCAGGCGGTCCGGGGAAAAAGCGGCGCGCGCCTGCGCGTTATGCCGCCCGAACACCGAAATCGCCCAGTCCCGGTCGTGGACCCGAAAATCGAACATCCGGTAGACCACCTTGCGGACCATGGACACGAACGCGTCGGTCGGCGCCGCCCGCTCGTCCCGGATCGCGAAGATGGTCTGCTGGGTGGACTCGTACCATTCCTCGGGATCGCGCTCGGTGAGGATGACCTTGGCCTGCGGATAGGCCGCCGCCAGCTCCTTGTAGAAACTCGCGCTCGGCCAATCGACCGTGGCCGTGAAACCCGCGAACACCTCTTCCCAATTCACCCGCTCGCCGTCGGCGGCGGCCTCCCAGCGCGCCGGCGCGGCGGGATCCTTGAACACCTCGATCATGTGGTAGCACGGCCCGAAGCCGAGCTGCTCCAACGCCAGCTTCAGCGACATCGTCCCGGTGCGCCCAAGGCCGGCGCCGATGACCGATAGCGGCACTATGTGGTCCTCTCGTTTCGTGGCGGTCTTGTCGGAGGAAACGGCGGCGCGATCAAGTTGATCGCTTCGGACGCGGCTCGGCCAGACCGGTTCCAACGGCAGCCGATACCCGATTTCGGCTAAGGCCCCGGCGCTTTCGAGGCTCGTGTAGAGGGCCTCGATCGCTCTGCCGCTAGAGCGCGCCTGAGCGCCTTGGGATCCGCCTTGATGGCGCGCAGCAAGGTTCTAGCCGGGCCGCTGGGCCGTTTGGCGCCGCGTTCCCATTCCTGGACGGTGCGCACGCTGAATTCATAAGCGACGGCGAATTGGGCCTGGGTCATGCCGGCGCCGCGCCGGATCGCGCGCACATCGATCTCCGGCGCCATGTCGGGCGCGGCGTCGGGGTTGGACGCGATCTGGCGGGCGATGTCGGCATCGCCCATCGCGTCCACCTTGGCCCACTCCGTCGCGGCCAGCGCCCGGCGCGCCGCGTCACTCGAGCTCTTGTCCATAGCGCTTTACCTCTCTGGGGTTTGCCTTGCGCAACGAAATCACCCGCCGCTCGTCGCTCCTGTCCCTATAGACACAAACGAAGAGACGCTCCTCTATCAGGCCGAACGCGACCATCCGAACCTCTCCATAATCGAACCGATCGTCGGGCAGGGAGAGGTGCGGCCCGGCGAACAGAATTTCGGCCACGGCCAACGAAACCCCATGCTTCTCCCGATTGACCGTGTCCTTGCCCGGATCGAAGACATATCTCACCACTGGCAACCTACGCCCGCGGCGTAGCTTTGACGAGGGGGTCCGGGCGCGCCGCGGGAGGAAGTACAAGTCTCCCGTCCGCATTTGTAAACGAAGTTCTTGGGCGCGAAGACCGAGCGAATTTAGGCCATTGGCAAATGGAAGGTTCGCCTACGCGGCCAGATCATCGTTGCCCTGCGGAGGAGATTTCCTCGGCGACTGGTCCAGGACCCAAGGTGAATTGGCCCAGGGAAACGTGGCGCCGCGCGTCATTCTGGCTATAAGGGTTCATCTGGTCGCGGAACAGGCCGGTGAGGGCTAAGCCAATCCGCCTCAGGTCGACTGTAGTAAGAGAAACTCTGCAAATTCCCCATCTAGGTGGTTCACTCGCCTGACCGAACGATTTCTGCTTGGAGTCGTAGAATTCTGTCTTCAGAGTAAACCCAACCAGCCGCCGGTCCGCGCCCTTGCCCCTCATGTGGAGGGGCGCGACCCGCCGGTCATCGCCGTGAGCGATGGCATTTCGTAGGCTGACAAGAAACACACTTGCAGGGAGAGTCAGGAGCGGATCGCCGTCCGAAACCACCTCCATCGTTCGCTCCGGTTTCCACGGAATGTTGGCGGCAAGCTGGTCCTGCAGTTTCGTCCACACCCTGGAAGCATTCTCATGTTTTCTGTCGCGAATGCGTTGGCAGGTCCAACAGAGACTTGTACCAAACAACGAATAGAGAAGTGTTACGTCTTTGTCTGAGCTCGGAGGCTCATTCAAAAGGTCGTACAGGCGCGAAACCACCATCCATTCGACGTGATCGTCATTGATTTGAGCCAATAGGTTGACCCCCAGGCGTCGGTCGCGCTCAAGTTTGATCAAGGCCACATCGCCGCTACCTTCGCAATAGGCCCGTCTGGAAGGGTAGCCTCGGTAAACTTCGCGACCCGTAGTCGGCCTCGCCAAGGCCGTTCCAAATATCGGATATCGGGTCAGAATATGGTGGACGCGGCTGGGATCGAACCAGCGACCCCTACGATGTCAACGTAGTGCTCTCCCGCTGAGCTACGCGTCCGCCTCGAGCCGCGAGGGGCCGGGGCGGGAGGTATAGCGGGGGCGCCGGAGGCGGGCAACGGGTTTGACCGCGGGCGCGGCGGCCCCGATGATGGGCCATGAACGCCCCCGAGCCCATCGCGCCGGCGCGCGACGACGAACTGGCCGAGGCGCCCTTCGTGGTCACCCGCCCGCCGCCGGAGGTCACGCACCGCCCGCTGGTGTTCGCTTCGCCTCATTCGGGACGGATCTATCCGGCCGGGATGATGGCGGCCTCGCGCCTGGACGCGCGGGCCATCCGCCGCTCGGAAGACGCCTTCATGGACCGCCTGATCGAGGCGGCGCCGGCGCACGGGGCGAGCGTGATCGCGGCGCGCTTCGCCCGGGCCTATGTCGATCTCAACCGGGAAGCCTGGGAGCTGGATCCGGGGATGTTCGAGGACGAATTGCCTCCCTACGCGCGCGGGCGCTCGGCGCGGGTGGCGGCGGGGCTGGGGGCGATCGCGCGGGTCGTGCGGCAGGGCGAGGAGATCTACGCCCGCAAGCTCACCTTCGAAGAGGCGCGCACCCGGGTCGAAGCGGTACACCGGCCCTACCACGAGGCCCTGGGCGCCCTGGTCGAGGA